>CAZJDS010000046.1:0-12597 GCA_964544795.1 uncultured Alkaliflexus sp.
TGCAGCCCGTTATGTGGAAGCAAGCTTCAGGCAGTGTTATTAATATGAGTTCAGTAGTGGGTGTTTCTGGAAATGCAAATCAGATCAACTACTCAGCATCTAAAGCTGGAATTATTGGAATAACTAAGTCTGCTGCTAAAGAGATGGGCATGCGAGGGATCAGACACAATGCTGTGGCACCTGGTTTTATTATCACTGAGATGACTGGAGTGCTTCCAGAAGAGGTGAAAAAACAGTGGGAATCTCAAATCCCTTTGCGTAGAGGCGGAACGCCCGAAGATGTAGCAAATACCTGTGTTTACTTGGCATCAGATTTATCTTCTTACGTAACAGGTCAGGTTATTGCAGTATGTGGTGGAATGAATATGTAGACTGTAAATGTGTAAAATAGTTTGGGTCCTCGTTTTTCCATGAGAAACGAGGATCTTTATGTTAAAAGTGTTCCATTCTATCTGTTCATAATCACCAAAATTATTATAACTTTAAGGCAATTGTTAATTGTTTTGATTTCTTCTTTCATTAGAAGACTTGTCAATAAAAATGGGTACGACGTATTCTTGAAATTTGAGAGCATTAAATAACTTTTGATATGAAGCGCATTTTTTCAAATAAGCAAATTTTATTCTCTTTATGGATAGGTTTGGTTTTTACATCCTGCTCTTCCCTTTCTACTATTCCCATTGAGGTGATGCAACCTGCTGATTATTCAGTACCACCTGAGATCATTTCTGTTTTGGTGGTGGATAACTCTTACCCTTCTATTTCCGATAGTGCCAATAGGGTAGATCTCCTTGGTAAAAAAAGTGTTATTGACACTGTGTATGTCAACGATTTCGGGTTAAGAGCTGCTGAAAGTATGGCTTCTTCTTTGGATGAGCGTGCTTTTTTTGATTCGGTTTTCGTTCATCCTGTTTCTTTTAATCGCCCTAAGGATGGATTTCCTATGCCAGACCTATCTTTAGAAACTATTGATTCTCTCTTACATATCTATAATGCCAATGCCATCATTTCTTTAGAAGATTTCAGATACAACAGTCTCATCAAAGTTGAGGAGTATCCTGAGAACTATTATGTTACATTGGACGCAACAGGAACTATCTTTTGGAAATTTTATGATGCGGATGGTTATATTTTGGATACTTATCTTCAACGCGACTCTATTTTTTGGGACAATATTGTACCAAAGAGTTATAACTCCCCTATAGTAATTCCAGAACTAAGAGATGCTTTAGAAACTTTGGCTGATTTTATGGGACGAAATTATACCAATCGGGTAGCTCCCAGCTGGAAATCCGAACAAAGATTCTTTTTTATGAGTGGACACTATCTTTTTTCCCGGGCAACCGACCTTGCAAAGGTTAACAATTGGGACGAAGCTGCTAAAGTCTGGTATTATGTGTATGAGAATGGCAATCTGAAACAAAAAGCAATGGCCGCATTCAATTTAGCACTCTCTTTCGAAATGCGAGGTGATTTTAGTGAAGCAGTGGCTTGGGCAGAAATAAGTCACAATCAATTTGAAGCTTTGAACTCTTGGCGTGCATCCTCCTCCATAAAGAAGACTTCTCTTTTATATTATCTCAGATTGAAAGAACGTTTGGATGACAAAAACAAACTACATGAGCAGTTGGGGTCTGGTCTTTAAATCTTTACTGTTTTTTATCTCCTTGGGTATATTTAGTTCGTCTCTTGTTGGAGCACAAGCTGTTAAAAACATTTTAACGGAGGCGATAATCTCCTATTATGTGGTTGATTTAACTACGGATGAAATCTTAGCAGATTCTAACAGTGAAAAGCTGATGATGCCTGCAAGTCTTCTCAAATTGGTAACTACAGCTACCGTTCTTGAACTTGAGGGAACTGAAAGAAGTTCTTCCACGATCTTTTACAATCGAGGCGAAATTCAAGAAGGCCTTTTCAAAGGAGACATAATTGTAAAAGCAGCTGCTGATGGAACTTTAGGATCTGCACACTTTACTTCTACAAAACCCGATGAGCTGTTGAGGGGGTTAAAACAAAGGTTAAATGATTTAGGAATTTTACGTTTAGATGGAAAGATAATTTTTGACCTTTCTGTTCTTCCACCGCCATATCAACCTGCAGGTCGGCTCATTGAAGATATTTCCAACTATTATGGAGCACCTCCCATGCCACTCTCTTGGCGAGACAATAGTTTTCAAATTGTTCTTAAATCGCCAGCTGCCCCTGGTAAGATTTGTTCCATAGTAGAGATTTTCCCCCCGATAGTTGATTTGAAGTTTAACTGCTATGTGGAATCTGCAAGCAATAAAAAAGACAGTGCATATATTTTTGGCTATTTAGGTTCCAATTTATGGGATATTCGAGGTTCTATTCCTTCGGGTAGAGATAAGTTCATTATTAAAGGTGCTTTGCCACATCCAGAAAAAATATTCGGGGATGAGTTTGTCGCCTGTTTTGATAAAAACAGTACGATTCAGCTGGAATATCATTATGCACCTCCTTCTTATCATTCGACAAAAGAACTTTTCTCTATTCAATCGCCTCCCTTGGCTGAGATGATTAAAGTAGTAAATCAGCAAAGCAACAACTTGTTGGCCGACCATCTATTTTTAGGGTTGAACGAAACAGATGATAATCCAGCCAACAGATGGAGTGCTGCTGCTCTTAAAACAAAGAAGTTTTGGCAATCTAAAAATATTGTTTCCCCTTTTTTGGTCTATGATGGTTCGGGTCTCTCACCTCGAAATAGAGTTTCCTCACGTTTCATGGTAGAGGTTTTAAAATATATGAATTCATCCGCTAACTCCCTTGCTTTTCAAAAATCTTTGGCGGTAGGGGGTGTTTCAGGAACATTACGTAATATGTGGCAAGAAGATCGTTATAAAGGGCGGGTAGTTGCTAAAAGTGGCACTATGGAAGGTGTTCTAAATTATGCAGGATACCTTAGAACCAACTCTGGCAGAAAGGTTGCCTTTTCTGTTATGATTAATAACTATACTGGAACTTCTGAATATACCAAGGAGTATATAGTCGCTCTGATTTCTGAGTGGATAGATTTGTTATAAATAACGACAATATAATAGACTCTTATATCTTTCTCTTACCATAATATTTATCGGATTCTTTTAATAATCATATCTTTTATTCCAATATGTTTTTGGGCTGAAATCAATGATACTACTCAATCATATATAGAA
This sequence comes from uncultured Alkaliflexus sp., assembly GCA_964544795.1. Lineage (GTDB taxonomy): Bacteria > Bacteroidota > Bacteroidia > Bacteroidales > Marinilabiliaceae > CAZHHH01. Next base: position 3,180 of record CAZJDS010000046.1, read on the forward strand.
TAAAGTTCTTGTAAGGTAGTAGCGTTCCAAAATTGATGCTTTTTAGGTAAAGTGCACATTCTCAATAGTGGTCGAATCTTATTCTATCTACGAGGTAAATGTTGTATTAAATCACATTTTTCTCTCCTTATATAAAACTTTATTATTTTTGTTACGTATTGATATTAATCGTAATTTGATCAAGCAATCATCTTGATAATCATCTTCTTTTGAATTTTTAAATAAAAATTATTATGTTGATCGATATGTGCGTTTTATTGTAAAGTTATAAGATTGTCTTTTCTACTTAAGTTGGTCATGTGAGGATGAATAGAGGGGCTGTGATAACAAATACTATAGTTATGAAAGATTACAGAGTGAGAATCAGAGCGGAGAGAATGGGCTTTTTTGAGGAGTTGATGAGAAGTCTCGACTTCTGTGATTATGAGAGGGTAGAGGAAGAGAGTGGGGCAATGCCGAATCCTCGCTTAAAATATCTTCCACAACAAGAGAAAAAGACCTCTAAATCGAAATCAAGCGGAAGGAGACAAATTGAATCTCCAGATAATTTTAGGGAGAGCGTGGATAATCTTCGAGAGGTAATTTCTAAAATTGAAGCTCGGCGAGATCTTAATCGTCGGACGAAAGGTTGACAAACTTCTGAAATTATTGGATATACATACCTACAAAGTCTATCTGTGGTATAGTTATTGTGTACTTATTCTTTGGATATGTTAAAGCCAATAACTATGAAATCAATTGTTATTTTCCTTGCTTCCATTAAAAGTAGTTTGATACGATGTCCATTGTATCGAAGTTTACTATTTCTTATTTTATTAGTCGCCACTCTTCCATTAACAGCGCAAATTTCAAATAGAGATTCTATCTTTGAGAATGTTGATAAGCTGGCTAAATTTAAGGGTAAGCCATCTAAGCTTGATAAGTTTGTTTCTAAACAACTCATTTACCCTGATGAAGCATGGCGTGAGGGTATAGAAGGAGTTGTATTAATCCAAGGTATTGTTACTAAAGAAGGGCAACTCATGGAGCTCTCTGTGAAAGAGTCTGTAGATCCATTATTGGATATGGAAGCCCTACGCATTGTTGAGTTGATGCAGAATTGGCAATCTGCTCAAAAGAATAAAGTCGCGGTTCACTCACGAATAGTTGTCCCAGTTAGTTTTTCGTTGTCTCCTGATGAACGTGATTTTGTCTCTACGCTTCAGAAATTCGGGTTAGATAAAAATCCTCCGCTTTATATTCTTGATGATAAAATTCTTCATACTCGTGTTCAAATCCCTTCCTATAACGTAAAATCCATACGTGTTTTGAAGGGCGAAAAAGCGATTGAGAAATATGGAGATAAGGCCAAGAATGGGGTAGTTATTATCACTTCTAAGCGAGGAACTCCACCCGTACGGTAACTCTTTTTAGAAGAAAATAAAACTTACATTTGATCACCTTTTTTTATTTAGATCTCAAATAAGCTTGTTTGAGATTTTTAAACGAGCGTTTTTGTCATCTTTCATTCCCCTTTTATACCAAATTTCATTACTTTTGTAAGGTTACCTCTTTAAGATACTTTTTCATTTACTTTTAATCCACTGCTTTTAATTATGGCTCATTCATTGGGTTCTTGTTTAGATTAAGCAGGGTGTAATTATCATAATTATCTGTTTTTGGTAATGTTAGATTGTATTGGTGTAAATTTAGTAAATGGAAAAGAAGAGGCTCATTGTTTTTTTAGCATAGTTGATTTGCTGATTAACAGATCTTTTGAATCGCTGATCAAATTTGTTTTCGCTTTATTAAAGGGAAGCGCTACTTTGAAAGAGTATAAAGTGGGGAAAAGTAAATCGCTATCTAAATGAATAAAACGGGCATGTTCGTTAATGTATATTGGGATGAATACTTCACATGCGATATTTTATCCGATTGTAACTTATTAATCATTTAGGATGAACTTTATAGAAGAATTAAAAAAGAAGGCAAAGCAACAGAAAAAGAGGATTGTATTGCCAGAAAGCATGGAAGAGCGGACTCTTCGTGCTGCCGATCTTATTTTAGAAGAGGGGTTTGCAGACATTATCTTATTGGGTGATAGTGACAAAATAAAGACAGAGGCTGACCATCTTCAATTGAAAAATATTCACAAAGCAGAAGTTGTTGATCCATCAGATCATCCCAACAAAGAAAAATATAGAGATTTATTGTATGATTTAAGAAAGTCTAAAGGTCTTACTATAGAAGATGCGGATAAATTAGTAGAAGACCCTCTTTATTTATCTGTGTTGATGATCAAAAGTGGCGATGCAGATGGTGAAGTGGCGGGGGCAGAGAGTCCAACGGGTGATGTTCTACGACCTGCTTTTCAAATTGTAAAAACAGTTCCTGGAATCAGCGTTGTTTCTGGTGCATTTATTATGGTTTTAAAGGATAAGCAGTATGGAGAGGACGGCATTCTAGTTTTTGCTGATGCAGCTGTTCATCCTGATCCCGACGCTAATCAATTAGCAGATATTGCTATCGCTTCTGCTATGACTGCAAAAACCATTGTGGGTATTGATCCTAAAGTGGCTATGTTGAGCTTCTCCACAAAAGGCAGTGCAAAACATCCATTTGTTGATAAAGTGGTGGAGGCGACTAAAATAGCTAAAGAAAAGCAACCCGATTTGAAAATTGATGGTGAATTACAAGTGGATGCAGCTATTGTCCCCACTATAGGATCTAAAAAAGCGCCTGGCAGTAAGATTGCTGGGGTGGCTAACGTTTTAGTTTTTCCTGATTTACAATCGGGTAATATTGGATACAAACTGGTACAGCGTTTGGCAGGAGCAGAAGCCATTGGTCCTGTTTTGCAAGGAATGGCAGCACCAATTAATGATTTGTCTCGCGGTTGCTCAGTGAGCGACATCGTGAACTTGGTGGCTATAACTGCAAACCAAGCCATTGGATTGAAGAAGTAAGAGTGGTTTTGATCGGTGAAAACTAATAATCTATTTATAAATTTTTGATAATAATATACGAATGGCTGAAATAGTGGTGGAACCCATTGAAAAATATGCCTTATTAAAACGCAAACAGGCAAAAACCTTGTTCTCCCGCATTGGTGTTGTAGGATGTGGAAAAGAGGGGCAAAGTATTGCTCGAATTGCTGCTTGGCACGGACTTGAAGTGGTTTTTATTGAGCTGAGCTTGGATAAAATCGACTCTGCAATTGAGAATATCGGTTTTGAACTCGATAATCGGATTGAAAATTGGGGATTGACTCAAAGTGAAAAAAGAGCTATCCTCTCCAGAATTAAAGGATCTACGGAGTATAAAGATTTGGCTGGATGTGATTTTGTGATTGAAGCTATCCGTTCTGATGAAACTACGGGGGCAAGAAGTATAGATGCTCGAAAGCAAGTGTTTCGTGAGTTGGAAGCAGTGGTTAGCACAGAAGCTATCATTGCAACCAATGCTACAACCATTGTTATCTCTGAGTTGGCTGCTGAATTGAAAAATCCTGAAAGATGTGTGAGTCTTCATTTTTTTGTTACTTCTGCCGAGGCTCGAATAGTTGAAGTGGTGCGGGGCCTTTATACGACCGATGAGGTATATACCAAGGTGAGTTCTTTTGTTCGCCTTATTAATCGTGAGGTGATTCCTGTGGAAGAGTCTGCGGGTTTGGTGAGTGTACGTCTATATGTCGTTTTGCTCAACGAAGCTTGCGAAGCACTTATGGAAGGTGTTGCTAAAATTGAAGATATTGATAAAACTATGGTGATTGGATTAGGTATGCGTTTTGGACCGTTCCGTCATGCTGATTTGATTGGTCTCAATAAAGTAGTACGATGGATGGAAAATCTTTACGAAGAGTTTGGTGAACCTAAATACAAACCATCTACTTTACTAAAAAGATTGGTTCGTGCTAAACATCTTGGAGTTCAGAGTGGTGCTGGCTTCTATCGGTACGATGAAGATGGAAAAGTAATAAAAGAATAATTATTTTATTGATTAACAATTTGCGAATCATCAACCAATATTTATTTACGGAGAAGGTTTTTCTTAAGGATTATGAAGAATAACTACTTCAAAGTCTAAAAGTATAAAAAAGTGATTTTCAAAAGTTGGTCTCTATTTATTAAAATACAATCAAATGAAGATATTAGTTCTCAATTGTGGGAGTTCTTCCATAAAATATCAGCTTTTTTCTATGACGAAAGATTCGTCTAAAGTGTTGGCTAAAGGAGGTGTTGAAAAAGTAGGGTTAAAAGGATCGTTTTTAAAGCATATAAAAGAGTCTGGTGAGCAAGTGTTGTTAGAGGGAGAAATTTTGGACCATGAAACAGGCGTCGATTATATATTGGGGGTTTTAACCAGTGACAAGCACGGATGTATCACAGAGTTAGAAGAGATTGATGCTGTCGGTCATCGTGTGGTACATGGAGGTGAATCATTTAACTCAAGTGTTTTTATTACCGATCAAGTAATTGCTGAAATGGAAAAGTGCATTGAGCTGGCGCCATTGCATAATCCTCCCAACCTCAAAGGAATTAGGGCGATAACCGGTTTGCTTTCTGATGTCCCACAAGTGGGCGTTTTCGATACAGCATTTCATCAGACTATGCCTATGCATGCGTATATGTATGCTATCCCTTACTCTTTATATAAGAAGTATGGTGTTCGTCGATATGGATTTCACGGAACCAGCCATCGTTATGTGTCAAAAAGAGCATGTGAAGTGTTAGGCGTAGATTATAAATCACAGCGAATTATTTCCTGTCATTTAGGAAATGGAGCTTCTATTACTGCCATACAGAATGGGGAATCTGTGGATACTTCCATGGGTTTTACACCTCTTGAAGGACTTATGATGGGTACACGCTGTGGGGATTTAGACGTGGGCGCTGCTACTTTTATTATGGATAAAGAGATGATTGGCACCCGTTCCGCAAGTATCTTGTTCAATAAGCATAGTGGAATGTTGGGAGTTACTGGTATATCTTCCGATATGCGCGAAGTTGAAGAAGCTGTTAAGGAGGGGGATTCTATGGCGGCTTTAGGAACTAAGATGTATGCCTATCGAATTAGAAAATACATCGGTAGTTATGCTGCTGCTATGGGTGGGTTGGATATCCTTATTTTTACTGGCGGAATCGGTGAAAATGATGTCACAATTAGAGCTGATTCTTGTGAAGGGCTAGAATTTATTGGTGTTGCTTTGGACCAAGAATTAAATGGTAAAGTTAGAGGTAAAGAGATGAAAATAAGTAAAAAAGAGAGCAAGGCGTCTGTCATGGTTATTCCAACTGATGAAGAGTTTGTTATTGCCCAAGATACTATGAAAATTGTTGATGATTTAATGAAGAAATAAAGTTTGCCTATTAAAAGACAATTAACAATAATTGTTATTGCTGGTTTCTATAACGGCTGCTATCTTTACTTAAAAGATTTTTTGTTGTAGAAATCAGCTTTTATTTTATCTATATGATTAAAAAACTAAGCGAATTAGAAGGCCTCATCGATCGGTCTAAATCCAGAAAGAGATTGGCACTTGCCGTTTCACAGGATGCTTTCTCTTTGGGTGCATTGCATCACGCATATAGAAATGGAATTATTGATCCCGTATTGATTGGATCGGAAATGGAGACCGTTGAAATGGCAAAATCCTTGGGTTTAAATTTTTACGGAGCTGATTTTGTCAATGAACCCGATACAGAAAAGGCTGTAGAGATTGCTGTACGAATGGTGCATGAGGGGCGGGCAGATATTTTAATGAAAGGAAAGGTGGCTACGCCCGTTTTATTAAAAGCGGTGTTAAATAAAAAATGGGGATTACGTACGGGAAAGCTTTTGTCTCATCTTTCTCTTTTTGAAGTGGAAAACTACCATAAACTCATTGGAGTCACAGATGTGGCAATGAATATTGCTCCCACGCTAAAAGAAAAAATTGATATTGTTAATAATGCTGTTGGCTATTTTAATAGTATAGGAATTATTTGCCCTAAAGTAGCAGTTCTTGGCGCCATTGAAATGGTCAATGAAAATATGCAAGCAACACTTGATGCAGCCTTGCTAAGTAAAATGAATCAGCGCGATCAGATTAAGAATTGTATCATTGACGGCCCTTTGGCTTTTGATAATGCAGTAAGTGAAATAAGCGCACTCAATAAGGGAATTAAAAGTGAGGTGGCTGGGCATACAGATATTTTATTAATGCCCGATATAGAAGTGGGTAATGTACTGTACAAGAGTCTTGTTTGGTTTGCAAAAGCCAAAGTAGCTTCTTTGGTTTTAGGGGCTTCTGCGCCTATTGTTTTAACTTCAAGGTCTGATGCAGAGCAAAGTAAGTACGATAGTATTTTAATGGCAGCCTTGGCTTGATTTCACTTTGTTTGTATAAAATAGCAATTCATTCAAACTCATTTCATATTAAATCTATGTACAAAATATTGGTTGTTAATCCTGGATCCACTTCTACCAAAGTTGCGGTTTATGAAGATAATAAACCCGTGCTACTTAAAACCTTACGTCATACTTTTGAAGAGATGGCACCTTTTGAAAAAATTGTCGATCAATTTGATTTTCGTAAAAAGGCAATTCTTGATGAACTCAAATCCGCAGATATATCCATCCATGAAATTAATGGAGTGGTAGGACGGGGTGGAATGGTTCGTCCGATAGAATCTGGTGTGTATGAAGTGAATGAAAAAATGAAAGAGGATTTGCGGGTGGGCGTCATGGGACAACATGCCAGTAATTTAGGCGGATTAATTGCTGATCATATTGCCAAAGAGATTGAAGGATGCAGAGCATTTATTGCCGATCCTGTGGTGGTGGATGAGTTGCAAGATGTTGCTCGTATTACAGGCCATCCTTTGATGCCTCGTGAATCGAAATTTCATGCATTGAATCAAAAGGCCGTGGCACGTAAATTTGCCCGTTCCATAGAGCGTCCATACGAAGAACTGAATCTTATTGTAGCTCATTTGGGGGGCGGAATTTCAGTAGGTGCACACCGGAAAGGTAAAATTGTAGATGTGAATAATGCTTTGGATGGATTTGGCCCATTGGCTCCTGAACGGGCTGGGACAGTTCCTGCTGGCCGCTTAATTGAAGTCTGTTTTAGTGGTAAATATTCGATGGATGAAGTAAAATCTATGATTACCGGTGAAGGTGGTTTGGTAGCACATTTAGGTACCAATCAAGCACATATTGCGGCTGAATGGGCGAACAATGGCAATGAAAAAGCGCGCTTGATACTTTATGCTATGGCCTATCAAATTGCCAAAGGCATTGGAGGAGCCTTAATGGTTTTGAAAGGTGAAATTGATGGGGTGATACTAACTGGAGGTATGGCACAGAACAAACTTGTGGTGGGTTTTATTCGCGAACATATTAACTTTTTGGGTAAAATTACCATCTATCCTGGTGAGGATGAGATGGAATCTTTAGCAACGAATGTTTTGGAAGTATTGCAGGGTGAAAGAGAGTGTAAGATCTATTAAATTTTCTTGTACCACACATTCATACTTTCTATTTTTCCAGAAATTTGCGTATTGCGAATAAGCGTTCCAGAATATCTATATTTATGATTATAAAATGTCTTATTCATAGGGAGAGAGTGCAGTCGTGCAATGGTATAGAGGGTTTTAAATCCTTCAGCGGCCAAAGTAGTTTCCATGAGTAAGAGCAAATGGTTGGCAAGTTTTTTTCCTCGGTGTGAAGGTATTACAGCAAAATCGGTCATTTCTGCGTTTTGTTTTTCAACGTTGCACTCAGCTGAACTGATGCCGATTAACTCTCCTTTATAAAAAGCCCCAAAATATCGGGTATCATCTTCGCGCATACTTTTTAGCAAGAAATTGGGATCGTAAACTGGAAAAGGATAGGTTGCAAACACTTCTTTAAACAGGGGAACCATTGCGGGTGTATCCGATTCTTTGAGTGGACGCATGCCATATCCTTTACCCAATGCTGCTAACGTGGTATTTGCCTTTTGTAAAAGCAGCTCTTGAAAAGCATTCATAGCTTCTATCTCAGGTCTGCTTCGTTCTTCACTACCATATTTCATTAAAAAAAGCGCATCCTCTTTGTTATTATAGAATCCAGGGATAGATGCTTCATTGATATACCCGTTAGTGATAAAAGCGGGACCATATTTTGAAGGAACTTTGGCAAATATTTTGTCGTATTTATTCTGTTGTGCAAATTGATCAAGATACTCTATAATTTGCGGAAAATCATTGGGATGTAACTCCATTAAATATACGCGTTTACTTCCGTTGCCGTGTGATAGAACTGATTTTATCTCCTTTTCAACCATTAATTTTTTTTGAAATTTAATCTACTGGATTCGTTCCAGCGATACTTTATTTAAGTTTATACTGTATTTAATTTAATGAACCTGTGACGAATAGATAAACATATTCTACCTATTTATTTCTCAGTCCATATTATATCCATATCGATGTGTTCTACACCACAAAAGTACTTTTTATTCCTTAAAATTCAACTTTTTGTTTTGAAGATTTTACTTTATCGATGATCTGTTTAGTTTAACTAATTGGAGTAAACTTCCTTAGAAATAAATTGATAAGCTTATTTTATAACGATTTGTAGCGGATTATAATGATTTTGTAAGTTTAAATTCGAGATTGTTTTTGCTGTTTTCTTCTATATAAAAGAGCTAATTAAATTTTTAAAAAAAAATAGCTTCTATAGAAACTATCTACATCAATAGCTTTTTTTGCTAATTTTTTTCCTTTCAAAGTTTTTTGTAAGGCATTTGTTATTACTAATTTCTCAACCTATAAAAAGGAAGGGAGATCTCATTTCTTTCTTAACTTTGCTCTTTCAAAACAGATTCAAATTTTTAAAAATAAGATTATGATTATTGATACACTTGATAACGCATCGCGTTATTATATGCTACACCCTTCGTTGGAACAGGCTTTTGATTTTTTAGAAGAGATAGAAGCCACTGACTTTCCTCACGAGAAAACTGTTTTGGTTGAAAACCATCTATATGTAAATGGTATAGTAGGTGAGACAAAAAGTATGGAAGATAGTATTTGGGAGTCTCATGACCAGAATATGGACATTCACTTCATGGTAGAAGGTGAAGAACGTGTTTTTTATGGTGAAGAAGATAAAATGAAAGTTGTAAAGCCCTATAACAACGAAAAAGATGTAACGATATTTGAAGGTGAGGGAACAGAGCATTTTATTCCTAAAAATGGCTTCGTACTATTTTTTCCAGGTGAAATTCATAAATCAATGGTTCATTTGGGATCTCCGAAGATTGTTAAAAAAGCTGTTGTAAAGCTTCGTATGGACTGGTAGTTTTTTATTATATTGTTACTTTTAGTTTTGTTTTTCAGTTGCCACATGGAACTCGCCGTGATAATCATTAGCTGCGCTGATCTTCGATTCTCCTTTGTGAGAAACTTTC
>CAZJDS010000047.1:0-12420 GCA_964544795.1 uncultured Alkaliflexus sp.
GTGGTTGCCATATCAGATAACTCTCTATTGTTTTAACATTACTAATTTTCAGTTGCAAAAATAATGTAAAACTATGAAAGTTCCATATAGTTCTGGTTTTTAACCTAAAAACAAGCTGTTTAGAACGATTAATTTACACTGATTTTTAAAGAAGAAGTGCTTTTTATTGAAAAGTTATAAGATGAGAATATGCTAAGGGATGAAGCTGGAAAATGGGTTCTTTAATCCTTTAAACTCTTGCAAGTCGCAAACAAAAGCTCCCACTACTAAGTTGAAGCGAACGCGAACAGGCAATTTGTTTTTATCACGTGTGATCCAGACCTGCATATCATCTTCTGTTTTGAAGGCCCTGCCTGTTTCTGTTACAGGTAAGAATTTATAGCATTCCAGTTTACCAAAAGAAGTTTTAATAACTTCGTTGCCCATGTATCGAATGCGCAGAGGAAACTCCTTGTCGGAAAAATAAGTAAGTATGGTAATCACATCCCCTTCTTTCATAGAGTCATTGAAGTATTTTTCACGTCCAACATAAAAGGCAGATACAATGTCATAAATATCGGCAGGTGCATATTTTTCACCAGATTTTTGACTGGTAATATGGGTGGAGTCGGGGCCGTGTTTAAAAACTACTTCGTTGTAATATCTATATCTTCCTTCACGAATATTTCGGATGGATTTAACTGGATACAAACTATTGGGGTTGATAAAGCTTTCGTAAGTATCGCGAATTTTATAAAGAACATCTGCAAGACCAACTGTGTAAGCTGTTCCCGTAAGGTGTAATGTTTTCTCTCCGAAGAGCACTGTGTCTTTTACAGTTAAGAGAGCTTTCCCACCAGTCAACAACCCATAATCCATCGTGTAAAGTAAATGCTCTCCATCACCAAATGATTTGATGGTGTTGGACTGGGATGGTGCTTGACCGTATATATAACTCATTGAAAAAAAGCACAGTATCAAATAGTAGAGCGACTTTTTCATAAACCAAAGATTAGTAAATTTCTATTTTTAGATCTACTTCTACGCTTAAAGCAGCATATTTGTTTAACAAACTATTAAAGAGGTGGTTCTTTTTAAATGATTCTTTGTACGCTAAATGGCTTTTTTAAGTGGTTTATAAAGAGAACCAAATAGATTTTTTGTTTGCAAAACATGCTGCTGTGAAAGTATATACAAATAACAGACCTTTTATTGGTTATATAATAAATTAGAGGGGAATTCTTCTTTATCTATTGGTTTAAAGAACAGATGTTGTTGTGGTTAGCTGGATGTTTTTTTATAGAGCAATTGTAATAAACACATCATTTTAATGTAAATGAAACAGGCTTTTTGGAAGCAATTATGTGGTGATACAGACAAACATATTGTTGAACCCATAAGCGGCGTTTTTTTAGCACCAGCGGTGCGTCATTTTTGTAGAAGGATATTTATATGTTTGTTAACAGCTCCGATAGGAGCGGCATTTTCTGGATGTATTAAACATGACATCCCGATGGTATTGATGTTTTTTTGGATTGTTCTTTTGCAAAAAAAACCACGTCTTTATAGGGGTCTTGTGGTTTTTAATTCTGCATTAGAATTAGGTGAAAAAACGGATATACATATAATTTTTACGCTCCACCCTTTTAAATGCAAAGGAGAATTATTTATTCTCCGAGAAGTGTTTTAAAAGAGTTGGGCGCATTGCTTTACTTACCGTTATGTTGCTTTCTCCCACTTTTACCTGATTTCCATTGATCTCTTTAACTTTGTCAAGCGCCACAATATAGGATTTATGGATGCGCATAAACTGGTTTGATGGAAGTTCTTCCTCTAAATTTCGCAGAGAAAAAAGAGCCATATACTTCTCACTTTCGGTGTAGAAAGTGACATATTCCAATGCTCCTTCGATGTATAAAATGTCGGAGTACATCAGCTTCACTATTTTTCCCTCTGTCCTTACAATGATAAAGTCTTTTCTCTTTTTAATGGGAGGAGCAGTTTCAATTTGTTGATGCTCGCCAATGTTAATTCTTTTGCGGATGTTAAGGATGGCGGTGATCTTGTTTACAGCTTTAATAAATCGTGGAAAAGAGACGGGCTTGAGCAAATATTCCGCAGCACTCACTTCGAACCCTTGAACGGCATATTGCGGATATGCTGTAACAAATACAATAACAGGAGCAAAAGGGAATCCTAAATTCTTAATAAAGTCCATTCCCGACATATCTGGCATTTCAATATCTGTAAAAATAACATCCACATCTCCTTTCGTTATCACATCAATGGCCACCACAGCGGAGTCGAAGGATCCCACCAAATTGAATTGGGGAATCTTCGAGATGTAGTCGGCCATTAGCTTACGTGCCAAATATTCATCATCGATGACAATGCAATTGTATTTTTCTTGGGTATTCATTATTTATATAGTTCTAAACTAATTTTGTGTCTATTGCCTTCGTTGACAATTTCTAACTTATGTTTATTAGGGTAGAGTAAATTCAGTCGATTACGTGCATTTTCAATTCCAATACCTCGGGACTTGCCGTTGGGATTTTGAACCGAATGTTCGGGAATGCTATTGTTCACTGTAAAAAGAAATCTTTCAGAATCTTGTGTTAAATAGATATCCACAAACCCCTCTTTGTTTTTTTCTATCTGGCTGTGCTTAAAGCCATTTTCAATAAATGTCACCAACAGCATAGGTGCAATTTGATAATTTTCATCATAAGCACCCAATTTGAGAGAGATGTTTTGTCTCTTTTCGGTCTTCAGTTGTTGAAACTCTAAAAAGCTATGGATGTAATCAATTTCTTTGTATAACGATATGGAGTCTGACTCACAGTCGTAAAGCACATATCTTAACATATCAGAGAGCATGGTGATCTTCTCAGGAGCAGACTCATCTCCAGTATATGCCATGGAGTAAATGTTGTTGAGGGCGTTAAATAAGAAATGAGGGTTGATTTGCGTTTTAAGAAATCGTAGATCACTTTCCGCTTTTTCTCGTTTTAGGGTTTCAATTTCGATGGCTACTTTCTCTTGTCTTCCAATTAAGAACTTAGTTGTGCCTGCCCATAGCGCTGTAGCACAGAGTATCGTGTAAAGAATAAATGCACCAACAAAATTGAAATCATGAATAAAAGCAGCGGGGAAAAACTCTCGATAAAGCAATTCTATGAAGACACCAAATACTGTGAACGATAGAATTAGTATGCCATTGTAATATTTAATTTTGTTTTTTCTATTATCGTAAAAGTTAGGTAAAAAGTATTTCCAGTTTGCAGTGTAAATTATATACTGCATGGGTACAAAAACCAATGCATGAAAAAGGCCTCTTTCAACATTGAGTTGTGAACCCATGGCAAAGTAGAAGAGTGCTAAGATTACCCAGATTGCATAACCTTTCAGAATGTGATACCACTTAGTTGTTCTTGAAGTCATATTGGATGATGTTGATTTGATGCTACATAATTTCTCAATCGAACTTATCTCTATTCGTGCGGAGGTCTTTTCTTACCTCCACGTAAATTTGCAGCTATTAAAATAATTAAAAGTGCTAATAGAGGCAATATATTAATGATCTCTCTCATATTCCACATCTCTGCATTTGATTGACGTCGTTCTATTTTTATCTGTCTCTGTGGACAAAATAACGACTTATAACTCAATTTTTTAGCCTGTTTACAGAATATTCAATAATCGGCCTCTTATATCAATGATTGGTCATTATTCGCTGATAACCTCACTTATGTGGGCTTTATGGCCGTTCATTGAAGAGTTCTTCTGTTTCCTTGATTTTATTTTTTCCACATCATCAATGAAAGCATATTTGTCCCTTCGTTGCGGAAAAGTTAAACACCTGAAGCTTTTTTTCAACCAAAAGAATTGAAAATTTAATATATAAAAGGAACAAATGCAGAAAAGGATCTTATTTCTATTTATGGTAGTATGGTGCATGGCTCCATTAACTGCACAGGATAGTCTCCACTTATCTCTGGAGGAAGCACAAAACTATGCTTTAGAGAAAAATAGAGCATTAAAGAACGCCTCGTTGGATGTGCGAATAGCAGAAGCCAGCAGATGGCAAACCATCGCCACTATGCTGCCGCAGGTAAGTGCCGCCGCTGATTACAACAACTTATTTGGTTACAGCATAGCCTTTGGAGAGATGAAGCTTTCTATGCCCAGCACTCTTACAACAAATTTAACTGCTGCGGTCGCATTTAGTGGTGCTCAAGTGGTGGGCGTGCAGTTAAAGGATATTGTAACCAAGATGTCCAACATTCAACTAAAGCAGACAGAGAAAGAGGTGACCGATCAAATTAAAACCCTCTACTACTCTGCCTTGGTGATGGAAGAAACCACCTCTTTGTTGGAGAAAAATCAAACTAATTTAGAAAAACTCCTTGAGTTTACAAAGCAATCTGTAAATGTAGGGGTATCGGAACAGACAGATGCAGATCTTATCTCGGTTCAGGTAGCTTCTATGAAAACAACCATTAGTTCTACACGACGATCTTTGGAGATGATTTACAACTCTATGAGACTCCATTTGGGGTTGGATGTAAATACGGAGATAGAGCTAACTCAAAATATTGATGAGTTGATGGACAGTGGAAAATCGCTCAGTTTACTTGAAACCAACTTCGTGTTGAACAACAACTACAATTTTCAGCTACTGGAAGAGAATTTGAACTTGGCACAAAAGCAGGTTACACTTAAGAAGTGGGATTATGCTCCTTCAATTAGTGCTTTTTATCAATACAATAAAGTGAAAAACATTGGTGATGGTGGGTTCAACACTACTCCTCCTAATATGATAGGCTTGTCTTTAAAAGTCCCCATTTTCTCAAGTGGAATGCGATATCGCGCAGTGACAGAAGCTAAGTTAAGCTATGAACAACAGAGCAATAATTTTGATGAATCACGCGAGTCTCTAATCATTCAGCATCGTCAACTTTCTTACAATCTGAGTTCTGCCACTGAAAGTTTTGATACTCAAAAGAAAAACATGGTGGTGATTCAAAGAGTTTTTAACAACGTTTCAAGAAAGTATGAGCAAGGTATGGCTTCCAGTTTGGATGTCACCAACTCTGGAACTGAACTGATAGCAGCTCAAAGCACTTACGTTCGGTCGTTGCTGGATGTAGTTACTGCCCAGATAGAGCTTGAGATGCTACTGAATATCGATAATAAATAATAGAAAGAAATTTAATCAATAAAGAAAATGAAGAGTTTATTTAAAATTACGATGCTGTTCGGACTTACAATTTTATTCACCAATTGTGGATCGGCTGATAAAAAAGATCAAACAGAAGAGCGCATAGAAAATGTGAAGGTCTCTCTTGTAGAAAGAGGAAATGTGTCGCGCGAAATAAATTTATCCACAGTTTTGGAAGGATATGAAACAGTCAATATATCACCCTCGGTTACTGGAATCATTGAGCACATCTATGTAGAGGTGGGTTCACGCATTCGAAAAGGTGACCTTCTTGTGCGAATGGATCAGACGCAACTCAAAACCACAAAACTGAATGTGGCAAATGTGGCAAATGATTATGAAAGAGTGAAAATTTTACGTGAGACTGGAACTGTTTCACAACAAGCTTACGACCAAGCGAAGTTAGGATACGAACAAACCAAAGAGAATCTTGAGTTTCTACAGGCCAATACTTTTTTTAGAGCACCGATCAATGGTGTGATCTCTGCAAAAAACTATGAAGATGGCGAACTCTATAATGGAAGCCCCATTTTAACGCTTGTACAAACGAATTTCTTGAAAGCACTCATTAGTATTCCGGAATCTTATGTGCCGTTGGTGAAAGAAGGAATGAAGGTAGAAGTGTCAACAGACATCTATCCAAACGAAAAGTTCTCTGCAACCATTGAGACGGTTTATCCCACTATTGATCCAGATACGCATTCATTCCAGGTTAAATTAAAAATCCCCAACACCGACAACCGCTTGCGTTCGGGTATGTATGTAAGCAGTTCTCTTAATTTGGGAGAAGTAGAAGCATTGATGGTTCCCTACCAATCGGTGCTTAGATTAACAGGAACCAATGAGCGCTATCTGTTTTTAGAGGAGAATGGCGTAGCCAAACGTATTCGGGTGAAAACGGGCAAGCGATTTGATTCGATGATTGAAATTGTTTCCGACGACATCAAAGTAGGCGATAAGCTGGTAACTCTTGGGCAAGCCCGATTGGTTGACGGCGTTAAACTAAATGTTTTGGACTAAATCCCTTTCCCTCTTGGAAAATGAATCCAAGAGGTTGAATATATTTTTGGATGTGCCTCTGGTACGTCTTTATAAACAATTGATTAAATAATAAGATGAGTATATTTAAAACTTCTATTAATAAACCAATTACAACGGCTCTTATCTTTGTAGCCGTGATAGTGATTGGGCTCTTCTCGTTGCTGCAATTACCCATTGATCAGTATCCAGAAATTGAGCCACCCTTTATTTCGGTGATGACCTCTTATCCTGGTGCAAATGCCAGTGAGATAGAGACCAATGTTACCCGAGTTCTTGAGAATACTCTGAATGCTACAGATGGATTGAAGGAGATTACTTCAAAATCTCAGGATAATATCTCTATCGTTGCATTGGAGTTGAATTGGGGAGTGAATCTTGATGAGGTGATCAACGATGTTCGCTCTTCCATCGATATGATTAAGAAAAACCTTCCTGCAGGAGCAGACAACCCCTTTGTATTTAAATTTAGCACCAGTTCTCTGCCCATTATAATGTATGCGATAACTGCAGAAGAGAGTTATGCAGGGTTGGATAAGCTTTTGAAAGATGTGGTGATGCCGCAGCTTAACCGTGTGGATGGTGTAGGAAACATCTCCTTTTTGGGAACTCCAGAACGTTTTATCTATGTAGATATTGATCAGGACAAATTGGACGCATATAATATCCCTCTTGAAATGGTTGGAAATGCCATCAGGAGCAACAATGTGAACATGTCTTCAGGAACTGTGAAGATGCCCAAAGAACAATATCAACTGCAAGTACACAGCGAATATATTCGCAGTAGTGAGATCAACGACGTTGTGGTATCGAGCACCTCAGATGGTCGCCAAGTTTTTGTGCGCGACATTGCCACAGTTCGTGACACCATCAAAGAGCGAACTTTGGATGAAAAATCGAATGGTAAGGATGCAGTGAATGTGATCATTACCAAGCAGACAGGAGCCAACACGGTGGAGATTAGCAAGCAGGTGAAGGTAGAAATGGCGAGAATTCAAAAGATGTTGCCCAGCGACATTGAACTTGAGGTTATTTATGACTCTGCCGACAATATTGTCGATTCCATTAGTAGTTTGCAGGATTCGATTATGTATGCTCTCCTTTTTGTAGTATTGGTTGTTCTCTTTTTCTTAGGACGATGGCGAGCTACATTAATCATTGCTATTACCATCCCCATTGCATTGGTGGTCTCTTTTATCTATCTGGCATTTGTGGGCAGTTCGCTCAACATCATCTCTCTCTCTTCGCTAACTGTTGCGATTGGTATGGTGGTAGATGATGCCATTGTGGTATTAGAAAATATCAACAAACATATAGAACGAGGTGCCAACCCGCGTGAAGCGGCGATTTATGGAACCAATGAGGTTTGGGTCTCTGTAATTGCAACTACACTGGTTATTGTTGCGGTATTTGTACCGTTAACCATGTTGGGTGGTATGGCTGGTATTATGTTTAAAGAGTTGGGTTGGATTGTAACCATTGTGGTGGTAACCTCTACATTGGTAGCGATTTCACTTACGCCTATGCTAAGCTCAAAGCTGTTGAAAGCTCCTAAAGTGAAGTTGGATGAAAAAGGAAATATTGTTGAAACAGAAGTTAAAAAAACTTGGCACGAAAAGTATGTAGTAGTTGCCTTGGACAAGCTGGATGGTTGGTATGCCAAAGCTCTACGCTACAGTTTGAATCATAAGAAGAAGGTTCTTGGACTATCGGCAATCTTTTTTATTGTGACTATGTTGCCTCTGTTTTTGGGTTTCATTGGTACTGATTTTATGCAGCAGACTGATCAAAACAGAGTTTCTGTAACATTTGAATTGAACCAAGGAACACGAATGGAGGAGACTTTAATTACTGCTCGTCACTTGGAAAAACGACTCATGGTTTTATTGCCTGAAATAAAAATGCTCTCTACTTCTGCTGGATCAGACGATGAAGCAAGTATATCTGCTATGTTCTCAACCACCACCAACAATAAAGTTTCTATGAGTCTTGTTTTTGTAAAGAAAGACGAACGTGACCGAAGCGTTTTTGAGATGGCTGAAGTGATAAGAGAAGAGCTCGCCACTTATCCTGAGATAATTGATTATCAGGCTCAGGCAATTAGTGGTATGGGTGGTGCTTCTACTGTGGACATTGAAATATATGGTCATGACTTTGATGTAACCAACGTTTTGGCTGAAACCGTTAGACGCACAGTTTTGGAGAAAGTTCCTGGAGCGCGTGATATTGTTATTACCCGTGACGACGACCGCTCTGAATTAAAGATTACTCTTGACAAAGTGAAATTGGCTCGACATGGGTTAAATGCAGCTGATATTGCAGGATTGGTACGCAATCGGGTGAACGGAATGCCAGTAGGGTACTTTAAAGAGGATGGAGAGGAGTACGACATTGTTGTGCGTACCATTGAAGAGAATAGAAGTTCCATAACCGCCATTGAGTCTCTTTCTATTCCCACTGCAAGAGGGAGTGTAAAGTTGAGTGAGATTGCTGTGGTTGAAGAGCTCTGGATGCCCTTAACCATCGATCGGAAAAGTCGTCAGCGTGTGGTTACGGTTGAGGTTACGCCCTATAAAATATCTTTGGGTGAGTTGGCCGTGCAGATTGATGAGGTGGTGAAAGAGATTGAAGTTCCACAGGATGTAAATATTCGTTTGGCTGGAGATTATGAGAAGCAACAAGAAAGCTTTGCTGATATGGGACTGTTGATGGCATTGATTGTCATGTTGGTTTATATCGTTATGGCTTCGCAATTTGAGTCGCTGGACAAACCTTTTATCATTATGATGTCGATTCCTTTTGCCTTATCAGGCGTGGTACTTGCCCTATTTGTGACAGGTATCTCATTAGATATGATTGGTGCATTGGGTGCCATTATGTTGGTGGGGATTGTGGTGAAAAACGGAATTGTGCTGGTGGACTATATCAACCTGATGCGCGACCGTGGGTATGAACTGAATGAGGCGATTGCCATGTCTGGAGCCTCTCGTTTACGCCCGGTGTTGATGACTGCAATGACTACTGTTTTAGGTATGTTGCCCATGGCATTGAGCACAGGAGCTGGTTCTGAAACCTGGCGTCCGATGGGTGTGGTGGTGATGGGTGGATTGGTAGTATCAACGGTTGTAACACTGATTGTTGTGCCTATTCTATACGGAATTATGTCTAAACACGGAGAGCGTGATAAAGCTGAAAAAGCCCGTAAAGACTTTTGGTTCCTGAGATTAGCCACCAATGGAGACAATGGCAATGGCGACTCAAATGTAGAGCCATCAGAAAATAAATAGACTTAGAACTTGCTTAGAGGGTTTCACGATGTAGAAATGAAGTGAAACCCTCATCAAGCAAAAATAAAATTAAACTTTAAATATCATGCAAGCAGTTTTTATAGTTTTCAACCAAGCCAATACTGAGCGTGTTGAGTATATGTTGGATCAATTGGATATTCGTGGTTTTACTTTTTTTGAAGAAGTGCAGGGGCGTGGCACCAAGACGGGTGAACCCCGAAAAGGCACACACACGTGGCCCGAGATGAACTCTGCCGTCATTACTATGGTAGAAGAAGATAAAGTGGACGACTTGCTGGCTACAGTTAAAAAACTGGACAGACGTAATAAGGAGGTGGGTGTTCGTGCATTTGTTTGGGATATTGTGCGCTCTTATTAGGTCGATTATTTGTTCTTAAGCACAACAGACCTTATTAAAAAAAGCCGCTCTTATTTGAGTGGCTTTTTTCAATCATCTCTGCACACCTTGCTTTTTATTCTCTGTTAAAATGTTTTGAACCCTTTTTAATCGTGACCTTAAAATTAGCGACTTAAAATTTTAAAAATAGACTGAAATTCCGCCCATAAAGGTGATTCCTTTTGTGGTAATTTCTTCATCATATTTTGTGTTTACATCATATTCTTTGTTTTCACTGTTAACTTTGTTTTCACCGCTTATATTGGTATATCCCAGTCCCAAATCAAGCGAGATGTGTTGATTAATAAAAAAAGCAACACCAGCTCCTAACCCCCATCCGTTCATTTTTGCTTTTGCTTTTGTTTTTGAATAAGGATGGTCATTTTCACTTTTGGTATTACCAAACAAATACTCTCCTCGGATAAAGGGTTTAATATTTGAACTACCGAAATAATAAGTCAAGCTGGGACCAATCATAAATGTCGATTTCTTATATTCATTATTATCAGTTTCCTGTTTCGAAGATTTGTAGTCTAAGGTTAAAGATATAGCTAATCCATCAGCGACAAACCAGCCTATGGTGGGTTGAAAATTGAACTGTTTTACGTCAGATTCTGATTCCAAGTTTTCATAACCCAATTTCATTTTTGTTTCATTTGTCATAGAAGAGTATCCTAATCTGCTGCTTCCCGACAAGATGATTCTTCCTTTGGCAGTGGGTGATGAGAAATTTGAGTTTTGATTTATTTTTCTCATCCCAGAATTGACAATTTGTTCCTTTGACATTTTTTCAATCTCATCCATTTGATAAACAAATACACTACCGTCCGTTGTCTCAATCTTTAATTGCTTGTTGGGTACTTGTTCAATGATAACTCCTTTAATAATACTTCCATTTTTTTAGATGCACAACGTCACGAAAATTTCCCTGCGCAAATAATGAAAGAACAAAAGTCAAAAAGACGATCGAAATCAATACTTTTTTCATGGTTCAAAAGATTTGAGGTTTAGAGTTAATTGGTAAAAATATAAAATTAACAAACTTTTTGAGTTTGTTCTGTTTTGTATAAGTAAATACAATGATTTGTAGATTGAATTGCAAATAATTATTTACACCTCCTGACTTAGTGATTAGGTTCACCAAACTATACTTAGCGCATAATGATAATGGCAAAGACTGGTGGAGCAAAAAAGAATAAAATAAAAGTTTTTATTTCTTCGCGTAAAGCTCAATCACTTTTAGCATCACTTCGGTGGCTTTTACCATGCTGGGGATGGGTACGTATTCGTGCCGTCCGTGGAAATTTTCTCCTCCAGCAAAAATATTGGGGCAGGGCAATCCCATATAGGAAAGACGAGCACCATCGGTACCTCCACGGATGGGTTTTACATTGGGTTTTACTCCAACCGCTTTCATGGCTTCCACCGCTGTTTCAACCATATGATAGACGGGCTCAATCTGCTGACGCATGTTGTAATACTGGTCTTTCAGCTCCAATTGAATAGTTTTCTCGCCGTATTTCTCATTCAGAAAATCAACGACCCGAATGAGGTGACTTTTCCGCTGCTCAAACTTTTCACGATGGTGGTCGCGAATGATGTATTGCATCGAAGCCTGATCCACATCCCCTTCCACCTTCATCAGATGATAAAAGCCATCGTAATGTTCGGTATGTTCTGGTCGCTCGTTTGGAGGGAGCATGCTGTTGAGTTCCATAGCTACCAGTAACGCGTTCACCATCTTATTTTTGGCATAACCAGGATGAATATTTCGTCCCTGGATTTTTATTTTTGCACCTGCGGCATTGAAATTTTCATATTCCATCTCACCTATGGTTCCACCATCGAGCGTATAGGCAAAATCGGCATTGAATTTCTTTACGTTGAAATGATCCACGCCCCGGCCTACCTCTTCATCCACTGTAAATCCAATGCGAATATCACCATGCTCAAACTCTGGGTGTGTCATGATATAATCCACGGCCGTCATGATTTCAGCTACACCCGCTTTGTCATCGGCACCTAACAAGGTGTTGCCATCTGTTACAATGAGTGACTGGCCCTTGTATTGATTCAGTTCGGGAAAATCCTTGGGTGATAACTCAATGCCTTTCGATTTATTAAGGACGATGGTTTTGCCATCATAGTTTTCCACAATACGTGGCTTCACATCCTTACCCGAGGTGTCGGGCGAAGTGTCCACATGTGCCAAAAAGCCAATGGTGGGCACCTTTTTGGGAATATTGGCTGGAATTGTAGCCATCACATAGCCATATTGGTCTAATTCAACATCTTTTATCCCCAGCTCTTTAAGTTCTTCTACCAATATTCGCGAAAGATTCAACTGCTTATCGGTGCTGGGGAAAGTTGTAGAGTTCTCATCACTCTGCGTGTCAATTTTTACATAGCGTAAAAACCGCTCGACTAATTTCTTTTCGTTTATCATGACTAAAAATATTATTAAAAACATCCGACTTCCCCTTCTGCAACAGACG
>CAZJDS010000048.1:0-11990 GCA_964544795.1 uncultured Alkaliflexus sp.
TTTTAGAGAAAGGAAGAGGAGTAAAGGAGGTCTGATAGCTGATAAATTTAGTTATTTCAATAAGCTCAATGACCATGTCTGAACGGAAGTAGAGCCTGTTGAAACCACAAACAAAAATTAAAAACTATGAACAAATCATCTTGTGCTAGTTTTACACAGTTCTCTTCTTTAGCAAAAGGTTTTTTATCCCAATATCATCCCTACGATGGTTGCAGAGAGCATGGACGCCAATGTGCCAGCTAATAGTGCTTTCATTCCCAATTGCGAAAGCATCACTCTTTTGCTTGGTGCCAGTGAACCAATTCCCCCGATTTGAATTCCGATGGAAGCAAAATTAGCAAAGCCACAAAGTATATAAGTGGCCATTACTATGGACTTTTGGTGGAAAAATGCACCTGCCTCTTTTAATTCGCCCAGACTTACATAGCCAATAAACTCGGTCATTATTAACTTTTCGCCCAGGACCCTTCCCACCAAGTCCATATCTTGCGGATGAATACCTATCAGCCACATGAGGGGTGCAAACGCATAACCTAAAAGGAATTGAAGTGAGAGCTCTGAATAATCTCCATTTGTGGCAGAGGCAATAAGTGTGTTGAGCCCCGTCCAATCTCCAATTTTTAGAAACACAAAATTGAAAAGTGCAATAAAGGCAATAAAGACCAACAGCATTCCTGCAACATTTACAGCTAATTTTATTCCTTCCGTAGTTCCGTTGGAAATGGCATCCAGCACATTTTTTCCAATTCGTTCTTTGCTCACCTCTACCTCTTTTTGAATTTCTTCTATTTGGGGGAGTAGCATTTTAGAAATAACCACTACTCCTGGTGCTGCCATAATTGATGCAGCTAAGAGGTGTTTGGCGTAGATGAGTTCTTGCAAAGGATCTCCTCCGCCCAACACTTTAATATAAACTGCCAGTACACCACCAGCTAAGGTGGCCATTCCTCCTGCCATTACCAATAGCATTTCCGAACGATTCATCTTTTCCAAGTAGGCTTTAATCATTAAAGGAGATTCGGTTTGTCCTAAAAAAATATTTCCAGCTACAGAGAGACTTTCTGCGCCTGATAGACGCAAAAGTTTAGTCATTCCTACGGCTAAAAAATAGACTACTTTTTGAATGATTCCGAAGTAGAAAAGAACGCTGGTTAATGCAGAAAAAAATATGATGGTGGGTAAAATAGTGATAGCGAAATTGATCAGTGAAGACTCTATATGACCAGTTACCATGCTGCTGAAAAGAAATTCTGTTCCTGCCTGAGTGAAACTGAGAATCTTAACAAACATTTTGCCTACTACATCAAAAACAGCCTGAACAAAGGGTACGTAGAGTATACTAAGAGCTAAAACAATTTGAATGGAGAGTCCAGTTGCTACAACCTTCCAGTTGATAGCTTTTCGGTTGGAGCTGAATAACCACGAAATGGCCATGATGGCTATCATGCCCAAAAGCCCCCTAAGCAGACTCGTAAGCGTGAATCCTGAACCAGAGATGATAGCTACCTGAACAGGATCAACTCCTTGAGCCAACAGATTAGTTGTGAAGGCAAAGAAGATTATAAGAGTGAGTAGGGTAGCTCTTCGC
The DNA here is from genome assembly GCA_964544795.1 of uncultured Alkaliflexus sp. GTDB lineage: Bacteria > Bacteroidota > Bacteroidia > Bacteroidales > Marinilabiliaceae > CAZHHH01. The sequence goes on from CAZJDS010000048.1 coordinate 1,589, forward strand.
ATATGTTATTTTTCTCTTCGTTGAATTTCATCTCTTATTTTGGATGCTTTTTCATAATTCTCTGATTCAACCGCTTCTTTGAGCATTGTATCGAGTTCACCGATACTTTTTGACGATAATGAGGTATCTTTATCTGTTGAAGATTTTTCTGTTTTATGTACCTCTTCTTTTTTAGAATCTTCCAAGTCGAGTACAATCCCTGCTTTGGTCATGATTTCTTCAAAAGTGTAGATAGGACAATTGAAGCGTAAGGCCAATGCAACCGCATCTGAGGTACGTGAGTCAATACGAATAAGTTCTTTCTCTTTTAAACAAACCAATTCTGAATAGAAAATTCCTTCTTCTAATTTGTAGATGACAACCTCAACTAATTGTATAGAAAATGCTTTGGCAAAATTTAGAAATAGATCGTGGGTTAATGGGCGTGGAGGCTCCAATCCTTCTAACCTTATAGCGATGGATTGTGCTTCAACACCTCCTATGATAATAGGTATTCTGCGTTCACCCTCCTCTTCGGCTAATACCAATGCATAAGCGCCGGACTGGGTTTGAGAGTAAGAAAGTCCAAGAATATTAAGTTTTATCTTCTTTTTGTCCATGTAATAAGTACTCTTTTGTTTTTAAGTTGTCCTTCGATTTAATGTAAGTGATGAAGAATCTTAAAAAATTGATTCTAACAAATATAGGAATTTGTTTTTAAGTGAGGAGTTTATTCGAATTTGTTTTAAGTGTCAATGGAATTACTTTGTTTTTCCAAAGCAGAGGAATCATAGCTGGCATTACAGTATTTAAGCACCAAAGAAGAAATACGCTCAATACGATGCCCAAACTGTTGAACGAAATCAGCCCAAACAGTAGGATGGCAATAGATCCTCTCAGCCCCAAATCGGCAATAGCAAATGTAGGTAGCAAGGTGATAGCCCCAAAGTATATGGCCACCAGTGCAATATGAGATGGATTTGTAACTATCTCAAAATAAAATAGGATGAGCCAAAACTGAAAACAAAAGACAAAGTATTTCAGTAGGGTAAGGGATATTATATTGAGTACTTCACTTAGTTTAAAATCTTTTACAATTAAGAAAAACGAAGTGATTTTTTGAATAATGCTAAACTTGTGTAGAAAACGAGTTCCGATTAACAAAAGAATTTGCCCAGTAATAATCAGAAGAACCAAAATTCCCGCATACTTTATCAGTGCTGCTTCCAATTGACTTATGCTGCTTGCATCTGCTGTTATCAATTTGTTTAAAAAGAGAAGACCAAGAATAGCTCCTGCACCAATAACCAAGTTTTGAATCATAATTCCCATCACTGAGAGAAGTAAAGATTTGGAACGAAATTCTTTAGGCAAATGCATGATTCTTGATGGAGGGTCACCTAATCTGGCAGGTGTAACTATTCCACCTTGCAGTCCTTTTAAGATTTGGAAGAGTGCATCACTGAACTTTAGTGAATATACCAGATTTACCAACTTTTGCCATTTGAGACCTTCAAGAGTAAGGGAGAGAAAGCTAAGGAAAATCTGCGTTATCAATAAGAGCCAAAACTGAATGTGATTTTGATCAATATGTTCGTAAAAAGCAGCCCATTCACCAAATAGAGTTAATTTGTAGACTACAAATACGATTGCAGCAAGAGAAATGATTAATTGCAATATTCGTATGATTATTTCTCCCTTGTGTTTTTTCATTCTTTTGATTTTGAATTTAAAAAGGGCAAAATCAGCATTGAAATTAATCCAAATATAACAATCATTAAGTTAAGAGCACCATGTACGATGAGTGCAAAAACACCTGCTTCGTTTGCACCAATACCATAGGCCATGAGAGAAGTTATTACCATAAAGTGCCACGGACCAATGCCACCTTGCACTGGCGCTACCATTGCTAAAGTTCCAAAAACGAAAACTGTGAGACCCGCCAATCCAGATAGATGTTCAGTAAAAGAGAAGGCGAGGAAGTTCACATACATCATCAAAAAATAGAAAAAGAAGATCAGTATGGAGTGAAAAATGAAGCCAGGCTTGTTTTTAATATCTTTAAAGGAAAGAAAGCCTTCTCTGAATTTTCTCCATAACTCTTTTATTTTAAATAGAAATTTCCATTTTTTTATTCGGTTGCGAAAAAGATAGATGCCTCCTACAATAAGCAATGCAACTATATATGGAGTGGGTGTTGTAAAAAATCCACGTACTCCAGAAAAATCAAAATCTCTTTTAGACAAAGAGAGCAATATTTTACCTTGAAAAAAGAGAACCAAAAGCAATGAAACCAGCATGGAAATAACATCTAAAGCCCTTTCTGCCACTACAGACCCTAAAAGTTTGGTAAAAGATATGTTTTCATGTTTGCTTAGAACTGCGCAACGTGAAACTTCACCCATTCGGGGAATGGCCAGATTGGCCAAATAACCTATCAAAACCGATAAGAAAGTATTGATGAAATTGGGGCGTTTTCCCAGTGGCTCTATCATCATTTGCCAGCGAATAGTTCGACTCACATGACTTAGTAAACCGATAAAAAGAGCAAGTATCAACCATCCATACCGAACATCTTCTTTTAAAATACGTAGTAAATCTTGTGGATTTTGATCTTTATACAACCACCATAGAATGAAGAGACCCAGTAAAAGGAAGAAAACAAATTGCAGAATCTTTTTATGGTTGTTCTTCATGATTGATAATGGTATTAGATATTGATTTTAATTGTTGATGAGATGAAAAGATCTGCTGAATGAAATTTTTAGAACAGAAGTGTTTAATAAATAAGGCTTCTTTCTAAAATCCGTAAAGAAGGCAAACAAAAGATTTTAAAAATAGTATTACCTTTGTGCTGCTTCAATTGGGGTGCAATATTACGAAATCTATCTTTTTTAGCCAAACTCCAATATTTAATCAATTTTTATCCACAAAATAACTGCAAGGTATGACTCGGGTACGGGCAAAAAAATATTTGGGTCAGCATTTTCTAAACGATCTTGCCATAGCTCAACAGATTACAGAAAGCTTACCTGTTCCACCATCGCATGTTATTGAGGTGGGACCAGGGATGGGTGTTTTAACACAGTTTTTGATAAAGAGAGCGGACATTGACTTACAGTTGGTAGAAATTGATGAAGAATCAGTGGTCTATCTTCACAATCATTACCCAGAGCTGAAAGATCGAATTATTGAAGGAGATTTTTTGCAGTTGGATCTGGTTAAGATGTTTCCTGACAAGTTTTCTATCATTGGCAACTTTCCCTATAATATTTCCAGTCAAATATTTTTTAAAGCTTACGACAATCGACACCAAATTCACTCGGTAGTGGGGATGGTGCAACGAGAAGTAGGTCGTAGAATGGCCTCTGGACCAGGATCCAAAGAGTATGGTATTTTAAGCGTTCTTTTGCAGTCTTTTTTTGATGTTGAATATCTTTTCACAGTAGAGCCAGGCGTGTTTACACCTCCGCCTAAAGTGAAGTCTGCCGTAATTCGGATGGTACGTAATGGTGTAAATAAGCTTCCTTGCAACGAAGAGCTTTTTTTAAAAGTGGTGAAAGCTGCTTTTAATCAACGACGGAAGATGATGCGAAACAGCCTAAGCAAATTACAGTTTAATCTTCCTGCAGTAACCCATCTCCCCGTTTTTAATTTGCGTCCTGAACAGATGTCTGTTTTGGCTTTTCAGGAGCTAACACTGCTTATTGAAGCGAATCCACTGACGCAATAAATTGTTCACGTAACATTAAATTTCTTGGCTATGGCAAACTTTGAATTAACCAGAGAGCTTATCGAACAGCTTCAAACTCTGATTGAACAGAAGAATGAAGCGGCTTTGTCAGAAATTTTAAAAGAGTTGCACCCAGCCGACATCGGAGAAATCTATGAAGAGCTTAATATTGAAGAAGCCAAATATCTCTATTTTCTTTTAGACGATGAGGAGGCTACCAATGTACTTATTGAGCTGGAAGATGATGCTCGATTCAGATTCTTAAAAGCTCTTCCCAATGAGGTAATTGCCCGTCGTTTCATTAATCAGATGAACTCGGATGATGCCGCGGATATTATGGCGGAATTTGATGATGATCGGCAAAAGGAGATCATCTCTCACATAGACGATTTAACAGTTGCTGGAGACATCCTTGACCTGCTGAATTATCACGAAAACACGGCAGGTGGTTTAATGGCCAAGGAACTTATCAAAGTAAAAGAATCATGGACCATTGTCACTTGTTTGCGTAGTATGCGTAAGCAGGCCGAAGAAGTTGATGCGGTCTATTTTGTATATGTGGTGGACAATGACGGAGTTTTAAAAGGCACACTCTCTCTTAAAAGAATGTTGCTGAGTTCAAATGATACTATTGTAAAAGAGATACATAATCCTGATGTCATCTCAGTAGGCGTAGATGTCGATTCAGAAGAAGTGGCCAACATTATGGATAAGTATGGTTTGGTGGTGCTCCCAGTAGTTGATCGTATTGGTCGTTTGGTAGGTCGGATTACCATTGATGACGTTGTAGAAGTTATGCGCGAAGAGGCCGATAAAGACTATCAGTTGGCTTCTGGAATTACTCGAGATGTGGAAGCAAGTGATGATGTTTGGCACCTAACAAGTGCACGCATTCCTTGGTTAATTATTGGTTTAATTGGAGGTCTTTTAGGATCTCGAGTGATTGGACTTTTTGAAGGAAACATTGCTGCTTTTCCGAGAGTAGCCTTCTTTATGCCGCTTATTGCCGCTATGGGTGGAAATGTGGGCATTCAATCTTCGGCTATTATGGTACAATCTTTAGCCAACGGTACCATGGGATTAGAATCTAACTTCCGGAAGTTGATCAAAGAGCTCTCTGTTGCTTTGCTTAATGCCACAGCGCTTGCATCATTGGTTTTTATCTACAATTATGTCATTGATTCTGGTTATGCACTTACTTTTACAGTCACATCGGCTATGTTTTCTGTTGTGATGTTCGCATCGTTGTTTGGCACTTTCTTGCCATTACTACTCAATAAGCTAAAATTAGATCCTGCTGTAGCTACTGGTCCATTTATCACAACGCTCAATGACATTTCCGGAATGTTCGTTTACTTAATTTTATCCTCCTACTTTTTTTCTGTTTTTGTGTAGAGTTATTTGATTTAGGTCAATAGGTGGAAAGTTCAGTACTGTTTTAGGCTATTTGAAGAGGTTACTGAGCTTGCCGAAGTGTTTTATATGAAGTAATAATAAGCTTTGACAAACTTGGCCAGCTTATCTAGAGCCCTGCTTGATTTTTACAATGCTCACATAGGTTCAATCACTGAGGTACGATTACGCATAGACCATTGCCAGTAGCCATACAGGTCGTGACGTGAGCTTCTTGCGTTGCCTTCGGTCTGAACCAGTTTGTTTCTTCTTGCAATTACGAAGGATTTTTTATCAATGTTGTCTAAGTGTCCTACTGTGAAAGAAACTATGTTTCTAAACCAATCTGTAAGTTTTGTAAATTGTGAAGTTGAGGTGACAATGATGTCTCGACCCGTATTTACAGCAGCTTGAACTACCTCTTTAAAGTTGGGCGATTGTAAATATTCAGAAGAGTCGATGTTGATAAGAACATGTGAAATTTGAGGAAAAAACTTTAAAATGCTGGCAGTTTTCAAACCAGTTATATCGGCGCCGCTTAAAATATGTCCATCGATAGAATGGCTATTAGCCAACATTTTAACCTTGTTGGACTCTTCTGCAGAACCGATAATTAACAACTCTTTATCCCACAACATGACGGATGTAAGGACTGTCTCAATCGCAAAAGAGAGACCTTCATTGTATAGTATGGTTTCATAACCTGTTTGATAAAAACGATCTGAAGTAAGTGATTCTGTGGCCCAAAGCTCTAATATCTTTGTTTGGTGTTGTTCTTCAGTCAACACAGCTTGCAAATCAATGTTATATTCATTCGGTAAGATGGCCATATCGTCAAGCATTAAGTGGTAAATAAATTGCTCTTTGTCACGATGTGATGGCTTCTGTTCAACTCCTTTTCATGATTGGGAAATCGTTACTTACTTCTCCTGATTTGGGTTTTACGTGGAAGCGTGGATATCGTTTAATAATAAGACAATTCAACTTGAACAATCACGTATTTGATAATAGCTGTTTTTATAATGAATAAAGAGTTGAGGTTGTCTTCTTCAAAACATTTCCTATCATTATTTATTATCTTTACATTTAATTGAAAGAGGACAAAATATCAGTTCACTTTTATCTATAGGAATCGATGAATTCTGTACCCGTTGGTTTTCTGAAAGGTGCATAATACAAATGGATTAATTCTAAAGAGCTTTACTTCTTATATATGTTTGCAGATATAATACTTCCTGTTCCTTTGCCTTTGCTATTTACCTACCACATACCTGATGAGATCACTTCTGAAGTTCTGGTTGGTTGTCGCGTGGTGGTTTCATTTGGTAAAAAGAGATTGCTGTCGGGGGTGGTGTTTAGCTTGCACGAGAACAAACCAGAGGTCTATGATACTAAGCCCATACTATCAGTTTTGGACGACCGACCTGTAGTAACTGGTCAGCAATTGACTTTATGGCAGTGGATATCTGATTACTACCAATGCTCTTTGGGTGAAGTATATAAAGCGGCTCTCCCCGCTGGATTGAAGTTGGAAAGTGAGACTCGGGTTTCGTATAACAAACTGTTTGAAGCCCATGTCGATTTTTCTCCTCAGATGATGGAGATCCTTCATTTTGTAGAAGAGAAAAAGCAGACATCCATTCAGCAGATCAATGATTTTACAGGATTGAAAAACAGCTATCCATTGGTGAAAAGACTAATGGAGGAGCAAGCTATTTTGGTCAATGAAAGAATTCAGCATGCCTATAAACCCAAAAAAGAGCTTTATTTGTCACTACATCCTTCCATACAAACTGAAGAAGGACTGAGACAAATCTTTGACTTGTTAGAGCGAGCACCTAAGCAGCTGCAATGCTTCATGGTGTTTTTACAGAAGGTGGGTGCCCCCGCATCTGCTTTGAAGGGAAAAAAGATTTTGAGGAAAGATGTACTATCGGCAGTAGAAAACGCCTCTGGAGCAGTTGCAGAGCTGGTTAAGAAAGAGATTCTGGGGATTGCCGAACACGAAATATCGCGTTTGGAAAGTTGGGAACCAGAGCTTGTTGATAAAAAAACACTCTCTTCCGATCAGGAGATCGCATTGTCAGAAGTCAAAGAAGGTTTTGAAAAAAATCTTCCCGTATTGCTCCATGGAGTTACTTCAAGTGGTAAAACGGAACTCTACATTCATCTTATTGAAGAAACATTAAAGGAAGGAAAGCAAGCTCTATACTTGTTGCCAGAAATCGCACTCACCACTCAAATTACCAGTAGGCTGAAAGTCCATTTTGGCAATGATTTGGGCATCTATCACTCAAAATTCAGCGATGCCGAAAGGGTAGAAGTTTGGAACAGTTTATTGGATGAGAATGGATTTAAAGTTATTTTAGGTGTTCGTTCGTCTGTGTTTCTGCCTTTCTCTGATCTTGGGCTGATTATTGTGGATGAAGAGCATGAAACCTCTTTCAAGCAGTTTGATCCTGCGCCTCGTTACAACGCTCGTAATGTGGCATTGGTGATGGCAAATATGTTCAAAGCAAATATTCTTTTGGGAACGGCTACACCTTCTACAGAAAGTTATTACAACGCCATTACTAACAAGTATCATCTTGTGGAATTGATGCAACGGCATGAGGGAATGCAAATGCCCGAAATCGAAGTGGTGGATATGAAAGATGCCCGTCGCAGAAAAATGATGAAAGGAATTTTTACGCCTCAGTTGATGGATCGTATGAAAGCTGCCTTGGAGAAGAAAGAGCAGATTATACTTTTCCAAAACCGACGAGGTTTTGCACCTTACTTGGAGTGCTTGGCTTGTGCGCACATCCCCAAATGCAGCCATTGTGATGTGAGTTTAACCTATCACAAGCATCTGAATCAGTTGGTTTGTCACTATTGCGGATACACCATTCCCAATTTAGTTACTTGCCAAGCATGTGGAAGTCCGGCGCTTGAACTTAGAGGGTTTGGAACACAGAAAATTGAAGAAGAGATTCAAGAGATATTTCCAGAGGTGAAAGTGGCAAGAATGGACTTGGACACCACTCGAAGTCGGAAAGGATACGAAACTATAATTTCTGGTTTTGAGAATGGAGAGTTAGATATTTTGGTGGGCACCCAGATGGTGACAAAAGGTTTGGACTTCGATCGTGTAAGTTTGGTGGGCATTCTCAATGCCGATGGAATGCTCAACAGCCCAGATTTTAGAGCTTTTGAGCGGAGTTTTCAGATGATGGCTCAAGTGAGTGGTAGGGCAGGAAGAAAAAACCGAAGAGGTACGGTCGTTTTGCAGACTTCCAACCCAGAACATCCAGTTATTGAATTTGTTAAACGCAATGATTTTAAATCTTTTTTTCAACTTCAGATTGAAGAGAGAGAAGAGTTTAAATATCCACCTTTCTATCGGTTGATTAACATCACCGTTCGGCATAAAAATCAGAATACTACCCATCAAGCTGCCACAGCGTTGGGCAATGAGCTTCGTAGAGTGTTTGGTAGCCGTGTGCTGGGTCCTCAAATACCCCCCATCAACAAAATTCAAGATTTGCATCTCCAACGGATTCTGCTTAAGTTAGAAAGGGAGGTGTCGGTAAGCAAATCGAAAGAGCTTATGCAAAGCTCTATTCATTTTATTACTTCTCAACAAAGATGGCGATATGTTTCTATAGTGGTTGATGTGGATCCTTTGTAGTAGAATGCAAAAGGTATAGGTTGCCTCATAAACAGTTTTCTAATTAGTAGAAATAAACGTATTTTTGTAAGGATCGCGAATTAATTCATACGTATGTTAAAACAGAGTTTACATCAAAAAATGCTTCAAAAGTTATCACCTCTGCAAATTCAGGTGATTAAGCTTTTAGAGATTCCCACCTTCGAGCTTGAGCAGCGCATCAAAGAGGAGATGGAAGAGAACCCTGTTTTGGAATTTGCCAAAGACAACAAAGAAAAAGATGAGTATGATGAATCTGATTCTAAAGAGGAGGTAGAGGTTGAAAAAGATGAGGTCTCATTGGACGATTATATTAATGCTGACGACATCCCTTCATATAGATTGCAAAGCAGAAATTACTCAAAAGATGATAAACACGAAGACATCCCTTTTTCGGGGGGAACAACTTTCCATGAAAATCTTATATCTCAACTGGGGCTACGGATTTTAGATGATCGTCAGCGCGGCATTGCTGAATATATAATCGGCAATATTGATGAAGATGGCTATTTGAGACGTGAGCTGGAAGAGATGGTGGATGATTTGGCATTCTCACAAAACTTGGAGATTAACGAGGAGGAAGCCTTAGAAATTTTGAAAATTGTTCAAGATTTTGACCCACCAGGCGTGGCTGCTCGAGATTTACGCGAATGCTTGTTGTTGCAGTTGGCAAAGAAGGATGATGACATACCTACTGTTCAATGGGCATCTGAAATATTAACCGATTATTTTGAAGAGTTTACCAGAAAACATTATGACAAAATAGGTCGTCGTCTTCAATTGGAGGACGAAGATCTTAAGGCGGCTATGGATGAGATATTGAAGTTGAATCCGAAGCCAGGCAGCTCTTATAGTAATCCTATGCACAAAGCGGCTCAGCTTATTATTCCTGATTTCACTTTAGATATTGTTGATGGTCAGTTTCAGTTGAGTCTGAATTCGCGAAGTGTACCTGACTTAACAGTGAGCAATACTTACTCAGAAATGTTGGAGGAGTATCAATCCAACAAGAAAAATCAAACCCGTGAACAGAAAGAGGCAGCGATGTTTGTGAAACAGAAGTTGGATTCTGCAAAGTGGTTTATTGATGCCATAAAACAGCGGCACAACACACTTGAAACGGTGATGAACGCTATTTTAGAGTATCAGAAAGATTATTTTATTGAGGGGGATGAAATGCAGCTTCGTCCTATGATTTTGAAAGATATTGCCGAAAAAACCGATTTGGATATTTCAACCATATCCAGAGTTTCAAATAGTAAATATATTCAAACGCATTTCGGGATTTTTCCTTTAAAATATTTTTTCTCAGAAGGTTTACAAACCGATAGTGGGGAGGAAGTTAGTACTCGGGAGATAAAAATGATTTTGGAAGAGTGCATAGAGAATGAGGATAAACGAAAGCCATTGACCGATGAACGATTGGCAAAAATCCTGAAAGAAAAGTCATACAATATTGCTCGGCGTACTGTGGCAAAATATCGAGAACAGTTAAATATTCCTGTTGCACGTCTTCGAAAAGAGCTGTAAAACAATTTGTTCATTACCTAGTTTCACCTAAATTGAGCGATTCATAATTTCACCTGCCCCCGTCGTCTCACTTAATTTCA
>CAZJDS010000049.1:0-11975 GCA_964544795.1 uncultured Alkaliflexus sp.
GAAGTGACAAAAGCTACTGTTCTGAGAGGAGTAGATTCCAGCTTAGATAAAGAAGCACTTAGAGTAGTGGAAAGCATGCCTCGATGGAAACCCGGGAAACAAAGAAATAAGACAGTTCGCGTCTCCTATACTGTGCCAATTAATTTCGTATTACAATAATGTAAAACCTTAAACTACAATAATCCCTATTTCTATTGTATATTTTGTGTTTTAACAATAAGAGATTCATAAAAGTGCTTATTCATAGAGGCTTGGAGCGGCTACAAAAGAATTAAATTATGCAAATTGCCCCTTTAAACAATGTTAATATAGTTTAAATAGAGCCATTTTTTATAATTCACTTGACAAACATTACTGTAATTCCAAAGAATCCCTTATTTTTACATCCCGACTAAGAATTAAATCATCAATAGTAAAGATTGCAGTTTAAGAGAATATTCTTTATATTTAAGTTAATAAACCAGTAACCATCTTGATATGGAAATTAAAAAATTGCCAAAAGCAGATCTAGAAAATAAAAAGGCCGTCTTCATGCAGATCGGGCTAGTTGTAGTTCTCTCTTTGGTTTTAATCGCCTTTGAATGGACTACTACCGATGTTAGCATTGATATGAGTCTGGTAGATGAGGGAGCTGCGGTAGAGGAAGAGATCATTCCTATTACCCGACAAGAAGAAGTAAAACCACCCCCACCACCCCCACCACCAAAGGCTGCCGATATTCTTAACATTGTGGAAGACGACGTGGAGTTAGACGACGAACTTGAGATCATGGACACAGAAATGGATCAGGATCAAATGGTCGACTTTTCAGATATCGTAGTAGGTGATGAACAACGGGAGAGTGATGAAGTCTTTATGATTGTAGAAGAGATGCCTGAATTTCCTGGAGGTCCAGCTGCTTTACAGAAATATTTAGCCAGCTCGGTTAAATATCCTGTGATTGCTCAAGAAAACGGTATTCAAGGTCGTGTTTATATTCAATTTGTGATCAGTTCAAAAGGCGAAGTTACAAATGCTATCGTTCTTAGAGGCGTAGATCCCAGCTTAGATAAGGAGGCTTTAAGAGTAGTAGAGAATATGCCCAAATGGAAGCCTGGAAAACAGAGAAACAGACCAGTTCGCGTTTCTTATACCGTACCGATTAACTTCGTATTACAATAGAATAAAACGCTATAATAATATTAAGGCTCGGTTCATCCGAGCCTTTTTTATTTAAAAAAAAGCACAATACAAAATTGTCGGAAGATTCATTCGAACAATAAAACTTAATGTGTATGATCGACTTAATGTCTATTGAGAAAGAACTTGAGAAAGTTATTTTAGTGGCGGTGCGCACTCCTGATCTATTAGAAGCAGAAGTGATAGAGCACTTGGATGAATTGGAGTTTCTAACAGAGACAGCTGGAGGAGAAGTTGTAAATAGGTTTATTCAAAATCTTACAATGGCAGACAACCGCACTTATGTTGGGAGTGGAAAATTAGATGAGATCAGAGATTATATCAAAGTGAATGAGAATATTTCGACAGTTATTTTTGACGATGAATTATCTCCTTCACAATTACGGAATATTGAAAAAACACTCAATGTTTGGATATTGGATAGAACCAATCTCATTTTAGACATTTTTGCCAGCCGAGCAAGAACAGCGCATGCTAAAACACAAGTAGAATTAGCACAATATGAATATCTGTTGCCCCGATTGACACGAATGTGGACGCACTTAGAACGTCAGCAAGGGGGAATTGGAACCCGTGGTCCAGGTGAAAAAGAGATTGAGACAGACCGAAGAATTATTCGGAATATGATTTCTAAACTGAAGAAAGATTTAATAAAAATTGATCGACAGATGGCCACGCAGCGAAAAAACCGGGGAAAGATGGTTCGCGTTGCGCTTGTAGGCTATACAAACTCAGGAAAATCAACACTAATGAACGCTTTGAGCAAAAGCGAAGTCTTTGCCGAAAATAAGTTGTTTGCTACATTAGACACCACAGTAAGAAAAGTGGTCATTGAGAACCTCCCATTTCTCTTAGCCGATACAGTGGGCTTTATCAGAAAACTTCCCCATAACTTGGTTGAGTCTTTCAAATCTACATTGGATGAAGTTCGCGAAGCAGACCTTCTTCTTCATATTGTGGATATTTCACATTCCACTTTTGAACAGCAAATTGAGGTGGTAAACGATACGCTGCATGAGATAGACAATCGTAAAAAACCCACCATTATGATCTTCAATAAAATAGATGCTTATTCACATATCCCTAAAGAGAAAGACGATTTAACGCCTTCCACCCAAGCAAATGTAACTTTAGAGGATCTGAAAAAGAGTTGGATGGCCAAAGGAACACCTTCTCTATTTATCTCAGCCACTGAAAAGACCAACTTTGATGAATTTAAGGAGACACTTTATAATGAAGTCATGAAAATTCATGTTACTCGGTTTCCTTACAATGATTTTCTATATCCTGAGATCGATGAATCTGGAGAGCATCCTGACCTTTAAAAAAGACCAGAAATAACTCCATCAGAATCAATATCAATAGTTTCTGCAGCAGGATGTTCTGGAAGCCCAGGCATGCGCATAATATTTCCTGTTATTGGGATTACAAACCCAGCACCTGCAGCAATTTCAATCTGACGAACAGTAACCACGAAATCCCGTGGTCGCCCCAATAAAGCAGGATTATCAGAGAAAGAGCTTTGCGTCTTTGCTATGCAAACAGGCAATTTTTCTAAACCCAACTTGGTAATCTTCTTTAAATCAGAGAGAGCTTGTATTGTGTAATCCACTGATAAAGCGCCATATATCTCTTTGGCAATCGTCTCGATCTTCTTTTCAATAGACCAATTCCAATCGTACAATGGTTTGAAATTAGATCTGCATTGATCGGCTACAGAAGCTACTTTCTGTGCCAATTCAATGGCACCTTCGCCGCCTTTTGCGTGCACTTTTGCAACTGCTACCTCTACACCCAATTCCCTGCATCTTTGAGCAACTACGGCAATCTCCTCTTCACTATCGGTGTCAAAATGGTTGATGGCAACTACTGGACAAATATTGAATTTCTTCATATTCTCTAAATGCTTTTCAAGGTTAGGCAAACCTTTTGCTACTGCCAATGGATTGGCTTCTTTCAAATCCTCCAAAGCTACACCCCCATGGTATTTTAAAGCACGGATAGTCGCCACCAAAACAGCGGCTTGCGGAGAAAGGCCTGCAGAAACACATTTAATATCTAAAAACTTCTCTGCCCCCAAGTCAAATCCAAATCCAGCTTCCGTTACCACATAGTCACTTAGAGACAATCCCATTTTGGTACCCAAAACAGAGTTGGTTCCTTGGGCAATATTGGCGAATGGGCCTCCGTGAATAATGGCAGGATTGCCTTCTAAAGTCTGCACGAGATTAGGCTTGATGGCATCTTTTAATAAAGCAGCCATAGCTCCATGTGCTTTCAAATCACGTGCATAAACTGGAGTTTTATCATAAGTGAATCCCACAAATATATTTCCAAGTCTGACTTTCAAATCGTCAAAACTTTCTGAGAGGCATAAAATAGCCATAACCTCAGAAGCAGCGGTAATATCAAACCCCGTTTCTCGTGGCACACCAAAAGTGGTTCCACCCAATCCAACAATTACTTGCCTGAGTGCACGATCGTTCATATCCATCACACGTCGCCAGTAAACTGTGCGAGAATCGATATTTAATGATTTGTTTCGGCTTTGCAGGTTGTTGTCTATCAATGCAGCCAAAAGATTGTTGGCTTTCTCAATGGCAGAAAAATCCCCTGTAAAGTGCATATTGATCTCTTCCATGGGCAACACCTGAGCATATCCGCCTCCAGCTGCGCCACCTTTAATGCCAAAAACAGGGCCTAAGCTGGGTTCACGAATAACCACGGTGCTATTCTTACCAATACGATTCAAACCTTCACTCAAACCGATAGAGATCGTAGTTTTACCTTCCCCAGCAGGAGTTGGGGAGATAGCGGATACCAATATGAGTTTTTTGTCCTTCATCCTATTTTCATCGATAAAGGAGAGGGGCAGTTTGGCTTTATAATGTCCAAAAGGCTCCATCTGATCAGATTTGACACCCAATTTCAGCGCAATTTCTTGAATCGGTTTCATCTTTACACTTTGGGCAATCTCAATATCGGTCTTCATAGCTTCTGGTTTTATATCGATTGGTTCATTTAAGATCTATTCCTGTTTTAGTAGAAATCTCTTTCTTTGAACAAAAAACACAACTATCAATAGCAAAATCAAAATAGAACCTGCTGTTGCCAACAATTTACCGACTTTATAAGAAGTAGGCTCAAATTTAAACTCAATGGTAGATTTGCCAGCAGGAAGAATTACACCACGCAAAAGATAATCTGCACGAATAATCTCTTCCTTGTTACCGTTCACAAAAACTTTCCATCCTTTGGGATAATATATTTCACTAAAAACTGCCAATTGCGCATTAACAACCGATGCTTCATAAATGAGACGATCGGGCTGATAGCTAATTTGATATATCGTATCTTGTGAATTGGATTCTCCCAAAGTATAATCTTGCAAATATTCAGCAAACTCCTCGTGAATAATGGCAGTACTCTTCAAGTCCGCAGTTCGCAATTCATTGATCTCTGCACTATATGAATGCACAAACTCCAAATTACTCAAAAGCCACGCACTCCCCATTGCATAGGGATTTTTGACTGGACTTATTTCTGGGTGTAAAATGATGTAACGAGTATTGAGCATATTTAGCACAGGCATCTCCTTCAACAATGGTTTTAAATCATCTATCTCACCCCCCGATTGCAATTTACCCATAAGCACTTGTGCATCATTCGATAGATATCGATCAATTAAATCTTGGTATCGCTGCAGTTTTGCACCATGGTAACCACCAATCGAGCGGTGAAAATAGCTGGTGCGCACTTCATTGAAAGGATTCTGCAAAGAAAAAACACGATAACCCAAATCTTTATCTTGGTGAATCTCTTTATCAGCTTTGGTAGCAACAAACTGATTGCTCACTTGGCGGGCAGGTTTAAATTGGCTGTTGTTCAGATATCTCCGATCCACTCCCCACAAATCAATCAATATGAGAAGTAATAAGCCTGGCAACAAATATTTAGCTGAGATCTTATTTCCAGAAAAAAACCACAAAGAGCCACTGGCCAATGCAATAAGTACGAGAGATCGAAAAGCATCCGCTTTCAAAAGTGTCATACGTGCCAACTTCAGCTCTTGAATGAGTAAGTCATAAAGTGGTGCTTGCTCTGGATTGGCTGCTTTCTGTCCCAAAATAGTACTCATCTCTAAATTACTCATAAAGTTAAAAACGTTAGGGAACAGATAGAGAAAAAGAGCAACGCCACCAGTTAATCCCAAAGCAGCTAAAAATTTCATGGAGTGCTTACGCAAAAGGGCTGGGTGATTTATCACCTCGCGTAATCCTAACAAGGCTAAAATAGGAATAGTAACCGAGGCTATGACCAGAGCCATCTCTACAGTTCTAAATTTATTGTAAAGTGGAAAATACTGAAACATGAACATATTGAACCACTCCAAATTATTTCCCCATGCCAACAAAATCGAAAGTAGAGTGCCAGCTAAAAGCCACCATTTTTCACCTCCCTTATAAAAGAAAAGAGCCAATACAAAAAGAAAACAGACTATTGCACCCGCATAATTTGGCCCAGAAGTAAAAGGTTTTCCTCCCCAATATTGAGATTGTTCAGCTACAACAGATCTTAAACGTTCATCCGTGCTTTCAAGTAGATCAGGGTTGTTTCCAATAGCTTCTGAAGCTCCTCCCATTATATTGGGGATTAAAAGAGTGAGCGTTTCCCACTTTCCATAGCTCCAAGCAAAAGCGTAATCAGGATCCAAACCTCCTGCCTTTTGGGAGGTCTGCTCTTCAACCAACTCCGATTTGCCGCGAATACTCTCTTTGCCATATTCGTAGGTGGTCCAAAGGTTCGTGATATTAGGCAATAATGCCAAAAGAGCTGCAACAGCAAGAATACCACTTCGTATAGTAAAATCTTTTACTGCTTTTGATACAATGGCTTTATAGGCTTTTGCAACCAACAATAGAAGTATTAGTAAAGCCAAATAGTAGGTAATCTGCACGTGATTATAGGCTATCTCAGCACCCAACGCCACCATGGTAATAAGTGCCCCTACCCATTTGTTTTTATTGTAGGTATATAAAACGCCGCCCAATACTGGCGCCATCAAAGCTATTGCATAAGCCTTGGTAATGTGTCCCGCAATGATGATAATAAAATTATAAGAACCAAAAGCAAAAGCCACCGCACCTATAATACTTAACCAATGACTGAACCCCATGCTACGCATGAGAAGGAAAAAACCTAAAAGATAGAGGAATACTATGGCTACCGTGTAATAAGGAAACCCTAAACGAGTAATCTTATTCACATAAGAAAACAGATTAGCAGAAGAGTCGCCTCGTATTTGAAAAGCAGGCATCCCTCCAAACATTGAGTTGGTCCATTGCGCCTTTTCGCCAGTAGCTTTTTCATGATTCATCAACTCTTTGGCCATGCCTATAGAATGGGTATTGTCCATTTGTGGAAGTGCCCATCCTTTTAATACGGGACTAAAATAGACAAAAGACAAAGCCGCAAAGAACAATATAGCAGCCAACCAAGGTGCCAGTAATTTTATTTTTTTAATCATTGGACTATAATTCATCGTTTTACAACTTGAAATAGATTTTTTTAAAGAGGAGTACTCTATTCTCAAATTTCACCCTCGGAATATTTGGTAGGTAAAAGTAGGAAAAAATGGTGGTCGATACAATCCAGAATCCATCTTCTTAAAATCAACTTTGAACAAATACATTATTCGTTGGTTTAAATAAAATGGATAGCGTTTAAACAAACTGATAATGAAACTACACATAATTCTTTATCAGAGGGGTTGCTAAGCTTTATTATCTTTTCTCTTCCATCTAAATTCCAATAATTTAATTTAAAATAATATCTTATGAAACAAACTCTTATTTTTGCAACGCTGTTATTAATGAGCTTTGGAATAGAAGCTCAAACCTATCAATTGGATACTTCCAAAAGCAGTATAGAATGGACTGGTAAAAAAGTTGCTGGAAAGCATAACGGTCACATTAACTTTGTGTCGGGCTCACTTACCAAACAAGGGAAAATCTTTAATTCAGGTCACTTCGTAGTGGATATGAAAAGTATCACCAATAAAGATCTTACCGATGCCGAAACAAATGCACAATTGGTAGGACATTTAAAATCTGACGATTTTTTTGGCGTAGAGAAATTTCCAACTGCGCGATTGGTTATCACAAAAGGAACTGTCATTAAGGGTGATCAATATGAATTTATTGGCAATCTGACTATTAAAAACAAAACAGAACCTGTAAAATTCAATGCTACGGTTTCCTCATCAAATAAGCAGCACATATTTACGGGTAAAATAACAGTTGATAGGTCTAAATTTGATGTGCGATATGGTTCAGGAAGTTTCTTTGAGAATTTAGGGGACAATATGATCTATGACAATTTTGATTTAGACTTCATTGCAGTCTTTACAGAGTAAGAAATTACAATTAATCAAAATTGGAGTTCATATAAAATGACTCTATTCAATAAATTAGAAATAGATTGAAATAATTGTGTTATTTTTACCTGCCTAACTAAAAAGTAGAATTTTGATGAGGACAGGTTGGATGACGGGATTACCTCCCTACCTTAAGTTACTAATGATATTGGTGATTACCATAGCCTCGGCTATGCTGATCACCATTTTTTGTTTGATTTTAGCCATTCCAATTTTTGGGTTAGAAGAGATCATGGCCTTAACCCAAGGGAAAGCCTCTATTTCAATCTTGAAGTTTTTACAAGTTGTACAGAGCTTCAGCATATTCATCATTCCTTCCTTTTTAGCAGCTCTAATTTTATCAAGAAAACCTCTTAAATGGCTCAAATTTGGCAAAATTGAACTGAGTAGTGCACTTATTGTTATTTTTATCCTATTGGCAGCTCAACCTTTGACAGGTCTTTTAGGATACTTGAATATGCAAATGTCCCTACCAAGCTTTTTGCAAGGCTGGGAAGTCTGGATGGCCTCAGCAGAATCAAATGCCAACGCACTTATTTTTCAATTTTTAGACACCTCATCCCCTACCCAGATTCTGATTAATGTTTTTATGATTGTCCTGTTGCCTGCCTTTGGAGAAGAATTACTTTTTAGAGGAGCTATTCAGCCGACTCTAAAAAAAATAGTAAAAAATGACCACGTTGCAGTTTGGTTTACAGCCTTTCTGTTTAGTGCGATGCACATGCAGTTTTTCACCTTTGCCCCACGACTTTTCTTAGGAGCTCTATTGGGCTATCTATTGGTTTATAGTAAAAGAATCTGGTACCCCATCATTGGCCATCTGATAAACAATCTTTTATCACTAATTCTGTTTTACTACCTACGAATTACTCAGCCTGAAGTCAATCCGTTAGATGCTTCCACCGATCGACCTGAGGTGTGGATGGTTATAGCATCTACCCTTTTATTGATAGGATTGTTCGGACTTTTCAAAAATAAGATGAAATGGTCATTTGGGACTGTTTCATCCAGAAGCAAATAGGTATATTTGTTCCTTTTCAGTTGCAGTTAACCACTATAAACTTTATTTTGATGCGATCTATCCTAAAACACCTTGCAGCTCCATGGATTATGGGCTCGCTCTTCATCATTTTGGCTGCTGCCATGGCCATGGCTACTTTTATTGAAAATAGCTACGGCACAGATGCTGCAAGAGCGCTGGTTTACAACACCATCTGGTTTGAAATGGTTTTCGCCCTGTTAGCCATAAATATGCTCGCCAACATTTTTGAATATAAGATGTGGCGTTGGTCTAAGGTCTCTGTTTTGCTGTTTCACTTTTCCTTTTTCATCATTATTGTAGGTGCAGCTGTTACACGCTATGCGGGTGATGAAGGTCTGTTGGCGGTTCGTGAAGGTGCAAGAGAGCATCAGATGTTATCTCTGGAGCCAGAAATTTCGGCCATTTGGAGTGCCAATGCGGAAATAGACTCCACCAATCAAACTGCATATTTATCTGTGGTTACACCCTATGAGTTTAAAGAAACATTGAAAGCAGGTAACTCCAAAATCTCAATCAAAAGTGTGGGTTTTATCCCCAATGCCATCTTAAAAGCAGTGCCTGTTCAAAATGGTGAACCATTGGTAACTCTCACTCTATCTGGAAGAACAATCCGTCAGGAGTTGAATATTCAGCCAGGTGAGAAAAGGTCTTTTGAAAATTGGGTAATAGGTTTTGAACCTTCTGATACAGTAGGAGTAGATGTTATCCTATTGCGCAATAAAAATCAGACAGATTTGCAATTTTTCAGTTCTTCAGCTTATGCCGAGATTAATATGGGCGACACACATGTGGAACCTGTTTATCATGACCATATGCACTCTTTACAAAGAGGGAGAATTTATGATTTTGGCACCATGCGATTGGCTCTTAATAACTTTATCTTATCTGGACAGATGCTTCCAATCACTACTACTCAAGGGAAGGACGATGGTTCTCCTCACGGTGTAATCTTTGACTTGGAAGTTTCAGGTTTAAAAAAACGGGTAACTACTTTCGGACGCAGCGGACAAGTGGGAAATACTACAACCGTTCACTTTCCTGAGGGAACTCTTAAGTTGAGATATGGAGCACGAACTATTAAACTTCCATTTTCCATCCAACTAAATAAATTTATATTGACAAGGTATCCAGGATCAGAAAGCCCTTCTTCCTACCTAAGTGAAGTTACCCTAATAGATTCTGAAAAAGGGATAGAAGAGCCTCATTCCATATTCATGAACAACATACTTAATTACAGAGGTTTTAGATTGTATCAAAGCTCTTACGACCGTGATGAGAAAGGAACTGTCTTATCGGTAAACCATGATGGATTGGGCACTCTTATCACTTACATAGGCTATTTCGTAATGGCTCTGGGGATGCTATTGGCTTTAATACAGTCCAAAACTCGCTTTGGACGACTGATGGAAAAAGTAAATCGAATACATCAAAAAAGAAAGATGCTCACAGTTTTAACGGTACTTCTATTTGCTGCTTCAACTTTGGCACAGACAGAAACACCTCCAATTCCAGATAAACAAGCTGCTGAAATTTTAGGATCGTTGTGGGTACAAGATAACACTGGTCGCACCAAACCACTAAATTCTTTACATCAAGAACTGGTCGTAAAATTGGTGAAACACAACAGTTTTATAGGACACACGGTAGACCAGATGATTCTGGGCATTCTCATGTATCCCTCGGAGTGGCAGTCTGTTCCGCTGATTACTGTGAAACACGAAACATTACGTGATATTTTACAACTCACACATAAAAAAGCATCTTTTGGTCAATTCTTCAACAATCAGCGTCAATATATTATCCATCAAATGGTTGATGAGGCCCATCGCACCAATCCCTCCCACAGATCGAAACTGGATCAGGAGCTGATTAAAGTAGATGAGCAGGTCAATATTTTCTATATGATTTTGTCGGGTAAGTTTCATCGTATCTATCCGCAAACATCAGACAGCCATCTGCCCTGGCTCTCGCCCACCGAGGAGATCACCAATTTAGCACAAAGCGACAGCTTTTTTGTAAAGAACTCTCTACCCCTATTTATTCAGGAATTAAAAGAGGGAGATAAAGTAGCTGCATTAAATTCTTTACATCAAATTTCTGAATATCAAAACATACATGGAGAAGATATATTGCCTTCAACCACACACGGAAGAGTGGAGCGACTCTATAATCAACTCAACATATTTTTGTGGCTCTCCACTCTTTTCTTCGGATTGGGTTTACTGCTGGTCGCTCACCAATTTGCACTATTGTTAAAACCATCCCTTCCCACTAAATGGGTGAATCGAATAGGTACAATACTCATTTTGGCTGGCTTTATTTACTATACTTTTGGCCTTGGTTTACGTTGGTATGTGGCAGGTCATGCACCTTGGAGCAATGGCTACGAATCGATGGTATTTATCGGATGGGCAATTTTGCTGGCGGGTATGTTCTGGATACGGAAAAGCACGTGGGTACTGCCTATTACAGCTACTTTCGCTGGTCTGGCGTTGATGGTGGCACATTTAAGTTGGATGAATCCACAAATCACCAGTTTGGTTCCTGTGCTTCAAAGCTACTGGTTAACTATACATGTTTCGGTGATTACCGCAGGATATGGTTTCTTAGCTTTAGGAGCATTGCTGGGGTTCTTAAGTTTAATAACCATGATGTTGCGCAATAGAAGCAACTTTGAGCGATTACAACTAACCATTGAGGAGCTTACCACCATCAATGAAATGTCACTCACCGTGGGGCTCTACCTCATGACCATAGGCTCATTTTTAGGCGGAGTTTGGGCCAACGAATCATGGGGACGCTATTGGGGGTGGGATGCCAAAGAGACATGGTCACTAATTACCATTGTTTTATATGCCTTGGTATTACATCTAAGATTTATTCCAGGACTTAAAGGAAAACTGGTCTTTAACATTGCCTCACTCATCACCATCGCTTCGGTAATAATGACCTATCTGGGCGTAAACTACTACCTCAGCGGCATGCACTCCTACGGAGCGGGTGAAGCCATGCCTGTTCCTGCTTTTGTTTACTACGCTGTAGCAATAGTCGTTGTTTTATCGTTATTGGCATGGACAAATGAAAGAAAATGGGGTGAAGCAACCGATGAAGATGACTCTCTAATGCAAAACGACTAAACCATGATTCAAAGTATATTCAAAAGATTAGGAAGACGAATCCCGAACTTTAAAATCATTTCTGCATGGAAACCTCTATAAAAAGTAATATTGAAAAGATTGTTCAGCGAATTGAAAACGCTTGTAAAAAAGCAAACCGAAAGCCAGAAGAGGTTAAGCTGTTATTGGCAACCAAAACTGT
>CAZJDS010000050.1:0-11887 GCA_964544795.1 uncultured Alkaliflexus sp.
GCTGAAACAAACAGCATGGCTGATCCGTTTTTGCAGGCAGCAACACACGCACCACAACCAATACATGATGCAGCATCCATAGCCATATCCGCATCTATCTTTGAAATAGGAATCGCGTTGGCATCAGGTACTCCTCCTGTATTCACCGATACGTAACCTCCTGCAGCAATAATTTTATCAAATGAACTGCGATCCACAATCAAATCCTTTATCACTGGGAAGCCTGCTGAACGCCAAGGTTCGATGGTGATGGTTTGTCCATTTTTAAACTTGCGCATATGCAACTGACAAGTGGTAATATCATCGTCGGGTCCATGTGGACGCCCATTGATGTATAGTGAGCAGACACCACAAATACCTTCACGGCAATCGTGATCAAAAGCGATGGGTTCTTTTCCTTCGTTGATGAGTTGTTCATTAAGAATGTCCATCATCTCTAAGAAAGAACTGTCTACTGAAATATTATTTACCTTATAAGTCTCAAAACGACCTTTTTCACGGGGTCCATTTTGTTTCCAGACTTTAAGGGTAAGATTTAATAAATTTTCCATGATTAAACTCTGTTAGATAAATTGAACTTGACTCCGTTACTTGTAATCTCTTTGAATAAGCTCTACATCAACAAACTGCAATTCTTCTATGTGCTTTACAGGCTCTTTATCATCGCCTTTATACTCCCAGCAAGAAACAAATGCAAATTTGTCATCGTGACGTAACGCTTCGCCTTCTTCGGTCTGATGCTCTTCGCGGAAATGTCCGCCGCAAGACTCTTCACGATCCAGCGCATCCAAAGCCATTAACTCACCAATTTCGATGAAATCAGCCAGTCGGTTTGCTTTTTCAAGTTCAACGTTCATTCCATCGTTGGATCCAGGAACACGAACATTGGACCAGAACTCTTTCTTAATGGCGCGAATTTTTTCAATAGCCTTTTTAAGTCCATCAGCATTACGAGCCATTCCCACAAAATCCCACATCACCAAGCCCAACTCTTTGTGGATGTTGTCCACTGAGCGTTTTCCTTGTATGGATAATATTTTGTTCAAACGATCTTGAGCAGCTTTCTCAGTTTCTACAAACTCCTTCTCATCACCCGTCATTCGTGGTGTGCGGATGTCGTCGGCCAAATAGTTTTGAACAGTATATGGCAAAACAAAGTAACCATCTGCTAATCCTTGCATCAAAGCAGAAGCTCCTAATCGGTTGGCTCCGTGGTCTGAAAAATTAGCTTCGCCCGCACAAAATAGACCAGGAATGGTAGTTTGCAACTCATAATCGACCCAAATTCCACCCATCGTATAGTGAATAGCAGGGTATATCATCATAGGTGTATCATAAGGGTTATCATCTACAATTTTTTCATACATCTGGAAAAGGTTTCCGTAGCGAGAGCGAATGGTATCTTCACCTAAACGGTCGATGGCATCTTTGAAATCAAGATAAACAGCCAGACCTGTCGAACCTACTCCGTAACCCGCATCACAACGCTCTTTGGCAGCACGTGATGCTACGTCACGAGGAACTAAGTTACCAAAGGCTGGGTAACGACGCTCTAAATAGTAATCGCGATCCTCTTCAGCAATTTCTGTAGGTTTAAGCTTGTTTGCGCGAATAGCTTCAGCATCCTCTTTCTTTTTGGGAACCCAGATGCGTCCATCATTACGCAATGATTCAGACATCAAAGTCAACTTACTCTGGAACTCACCATGCACTGGAATGCAAGTGGGGTGAATTTGAGCAAAACAAGGATTACCAAAAATCGCACCCTTCTTATAAGCTTGCCAAACAGCAGAACCGTTCGATCCCATAGCGTTAGTAGAAAGGAAAAAGGCATTACCATAACCACCCGTAGCCAATACAACAGCATGAGCAAAATGGCGTTCTGTTTTACCAGTCACTAAGTTGCGACTGATAATTCCACGAGCTTTGCCATCTACCAAAACAAGATCTACCATCTCATTGCGAGCATACAACTTTACTGTTTTCAGTTCTACCTGGCGCATGAGCGCCTGATAAGCTCCCAACAAAAGCTGCTGACCCGTTTGACCTTTGGCATAAAAAGTACGACTTACTTGCGAACCACCAAAAGAGCGGTTGTCCAATAAACCTCCATATTCACGAGCAAAAGGAACCCCTTGAGCCACGCATTGGTCGATAATCTCATTGCTCACTTCTGCCAAACGATACACGTTGGCTTCACGAGCACGATAGTCACCCCCTTTTACGGTATCATGAAACAGACGAAATACCGAGTCCCCATCATTGGGGTAGTTTTTCGCTGCATTAATACCTCCTTGAGCTGCAATAGAGTGTGCACGTCGTGGTGAGTCTTGGATGGTGAATACTTTCACATTAAAACCCATTTCTCCAAACGAAGCAGCTGCTGAGGCTCCCGCCAAACCAGTACCTACTACAATTATATCAAGTCGTCTTTTATTGGAAGGATTAACCAACTTTTGGTTGGCCTTATAATTTGTCCACTTCTGGGCGATTGGCCCTTCAGGGATTTTTGCATCAATCTTTACCATTATCTGTACAGATTAAAAATGATTATTGAAAGAATAAATATTGGAACAAGGCAATAGAGGCAAAGCCCAGTCCTACTACCCAAGCATAGATGTTGCCAACAATTGTTAGCCTTTTGCGCCAAATGTCGTTGTTGAAACCAATACTGTGAAGGGATGACCAGAAACCATGTGATAGGTGTAGAGCCAATCCAATTCCAGCAACGATGTATACAACTACGATCCATAAATATTTAAAGGTCTCGTTTACCAGTGCATAAGCATTTTCCACTAAAGTTGGGACTCCTGCAATACTAATTGTGATTGGGTCTAACAAGGGATCACCTGTTAGCTTCATTTTTACCCAAAAGTGAGCAATGTGCAAAACCAAGAAGGCTAAAATAACGGAGCCTAAGATGAACATATTCTTAGATGCCCAAGTTACACCTGTGGTTTTGTTACCTGAAGCATACCTTGCGCTACCTCGTGCTTTGCGATTTTGGAGGGTCAGAAGAGCTCCATAAATAATGTGAACCAAAAAGCCAATGGCTAATATGGGTTCAATTACAGCTATTATGGGGTTGGTGGCCATGAAATGGGCACCTGCGTTAAACATTTCACCACCGTCAGGTATCAACAGAAAGGAGTTGAGGAGAAGGTGTATGACCAAAAATAGCATCAGAAAGATTCCTGATAATCCCATCAGCATCTTTTTTCCAATGGAAGAACAAAATAAACTGCTCATAAATGTTTCTTTTTAATTAAAAAAGCATCAGTTGGTTATGATTTACAATAGTATTCTATAATACTTAAAGTTTTATTACCCCGACTTTATTGCAAAGGTAACTGCTTCATCTCTTTTTCTCAAACAATTAAAGAAAAAAATCTCTATTTATAACTTGTCTAAGATGAAAGGATTTTTCACATAATGAAAAAGCCTCTATCTCACTTGAGATTGTACACTCTTAATTATCAGCGATTTTTACGAAATCTAATTCGGACTCCGAACTCCTTTTAACAAATTTTAAAGATATAACCCTTGATCTTGAGATCCAAAGGCTCTTTTCTGTTATACAACAGAATTTTGAACATTACCAAAATATATATGAAAGGCCCAATGTCCAAACAGAATTGTATTGACCATGGTTCTTCCAGGTAGTTTGACCGCTAGCATGTGGTCGGATGGGGGTAAGTGAGTTGGAATACCCTAACGTAGCATAAAATGAATTGCTGATGGGATAGGAGAAGCCCAGCAGCAGGTTTGCTTCCACTGCATTAAAGCTGGAGCTATTAGGAAAAGTAGTACCATCTTTGGTTTCTTTATGTAGAACCAGTGTGGAAAGTGATAATCCGCCATGTATTAATGTACCACTAAAAAAGTGCGACCAAATAACAAGATCTTGAACATATAGAAGAGGAACTTCCAGATATTGAAGGGAAAGGTGATAATCCGAATATTGATTCTCTTCTTTGGGTACTGCACGACTTCCTTTTTGAATATACATTACCTCCATTTGCAGAAAAGAATGATCGGCAATGGGATACATTGTGTAAGCCGAACCAAAAAAACCATACTTATTAAGTCCTGCTAATTCGTCGCCCGATACTTCTGAAGCTACCAATCCTCCTTTTAGTCCTCCCTTAAAGGATTGTGCTGATAGGGGGGGTAGAGAAATGAAGAGTAGAAGAGAAAGTATTGTAAGCAGTTGACTCATAGCTAAAACTTGAAAGATTATCGAGTTATAAGAAGCTAAAATAACTATAGTTTTTAACTAAACTCTTAAATTTTACAATTTATAATAAGTGTCACGACTAATCAAGGCCGCACGATGTTCCTGTGCTTAGCGCAGTTTTCAGATTTCGCCGAACAAGGGGATATATCTATAAGTTTGATATTACAGGGCTAAGCCCAGAGTTGTTTCATTAAGCCAATTTAGAGCCTAAATGTGTTCAACGATAAAATTCGAATACCCCCATCATAATCACATCATGTTATTTGCTTTTTAAACATTCACGGCTATCAAAATAAGCCCATAAAAATGATAGTAGAGCCTAGTAATGTCTGTTTATCAGAAAGTCTATCTAAAAATATTTACTACTAATGCCAGCCCATAGGCCAAACTGGCAAGTAGCATAACCCAGAAAAACCCTGCTTCAACAGCAATAATGGTTGCCAAAACTGTGCTTATTACAGAGAAGCATCCGTTAATTCCCCATGCCCATGGAATGAGAGTATTGTTGTGGTAGTCAAGATGTTTTAATCCAATAGGGAAGGGCATACCCATAAAAAATGCAAGGGGAGATATAAGAAGTAAGGAAAAAAGAATTTTCATGGAAAAGGGGAGATTAATTGAGGCTCTTAATACAGGTGTAAGAGTAAACGCATAAAACAGTATAAAGAGGATTACCAGAGAAAGAATTATCAAGATATTCCTGTTATCACTTTTAAGTCGAGATGAGAACAAGCTTCCAACACCCGAAGATATTAACATCCCGCTTAACACTGCAGAGGCTGCGATAACAGGGTTACCAAAATAAAGAATAAACTGCTGAATAAATATAATCTCCACAAACATAAATCCTACCCCTATACCGCTGAAATGGAGTAAAGTATAAACTTTTCCTTTTCCTTCCCATTTGGTAAAAAACAGGGGGAAAACAATCAAGATAAAAGCGATCAGCGATATCTGGATAAAAGTAAGTAGTGTAATGAAGTACCCTATTTCGAGAAAAGGCAGGGCTCCTTGGCCAAATAAATCATGCAGCTTACTTAATCGATTGAGTTTAAGAAATTGAGAAAAATAAGGCTTGTTATCGGTGGCAGGCTTGATGTTAAAGTCATAATTTTTATAAAAGGAATCTCTTTCTGAGGATACTATCTGATCGACAGATCTGAAAAAGCTGGTCTCCTCTAAATGATTAAAAACCGATCTTTCAGAAGAGACAATTCCTGGTAATAAAACTGGATCGAAATACATGAGCTCGCAAAAATCCTTTATTCTTGATGTTTCTTCAGGGGTAAATGACGTCTTTTTAAGAACAAAACTGATAGTTCCCCAACTTCGAATCGCTACCAAATGTTGTTCAATCTCTGTACACCCATTTTGCTCAAGAGTTTCAACAAGCGTAGCTAGTATTTTTAGAGGATTTCGCACAGGATAATCCATCCAAGAGGTAACCTCAATCATGCCTCTATCGCTAAGATGATCCCAGATATCGCTCATGGCATCTCTGGTTAACAGGTATTGTTCTTGAAGAGCATTCACACCAGAGCTACCTCCGAAACTTTCTATCGGTGGTAAAACTATAAGATCATACTGGGAAGTGTCTGACAGAAGAAAACTTCGCGAATGCAAACTTATTGGTTTAATCCTTGGATCTGAGAAGAGAGAATCAATCTTAAAAGCAAGTTCATTCTTAAGTAAATCCAGCACCTTTTTGTTTTCTTCTACAACAGTGACTTTTGAAGCTCCGTTCCAAAGTGCATGACCTGCATGTAAACCCGTTCCTCCACCCAATATAAGCACATTGGCAGGTTTAGAAATCACATAAGGCAAATTATGGGTGGTGTAATTAAGAAAATGGATTTTGTCATCTTTGTCTCTATTGGTAAGTGCCCCAAACCAATTTCCATTAGAAAAAAGAACATCGCCAACAGGAATATCCTCTGTAAAAGAGAGGCTTAAACCTGGGGCATATCGTAATGAAGGGCTCTCTATGATTTGAATATGACCGTAAGGACTTTTTCTTTCCATGTAAATATCGCTTCCAGGCATATTCAACACTCTTGAGATACTTTTAAATTCCGAAACTGGAAGTTCTGATGGAAAGGCTATTAGGTAAACTGGCAAGAAAAGAAGCAACAGGGATGGAAATATTAATCTTCTGAACCATGATTTAGGGAGGATAAGTATTCCAGCAACAATAGGGAGGATAGATACGGCTGCAGGCAGCTGTGCAGGATAAAACAACCAGAGTAATCCCAGCAGGAAAACTCCTCCGAGACCTGATCCAAGTAGATCAGCGAAATACATAGTTCCAATACGGTTAACGTATCGAATGTAAATTAGGCCAATGGCAAGTGCTCCAAAAAAGAAAGGGACAAAAAAAGAAAAATAGGAGAGAAAAAGATATTTAGCGTTGGAAAGATCAACAAAGATTAGGTAAGTATCGAATCTCCCAAAAAGGGCCGATGAAAACAGAATAATTGCACTCATTGAAACTCCTGTGAGGATCATCAGTAGATACAAGGCAAACTCTGTGTGTCGTTCAAGCCATTTCCTCGTCAACGAAAGAAGTGTCCCGCTGGCACCGAATCCCAGTAACGCAATCGAAATTACCATATAGGCAAAATGATTCCATTGCACGGCAGAAATAAGCTGCATTAACGACAACTGAAAAGCGATTAAAGATGCAGAAAGAAGCCCGAGGGAGAGATAAATCTTTCTATTCATTTTTTATGGTTCGGTTATACTACTCCTGACTTCTCGTGAATGGCACAAATCTAACTGGCATCAAGCTCGATGTAGATGTTCTCCCTCTCTTCTTTTCAACCAGCATAAGTGTCTGAACAAGGAAAGGCGATCCCACGGGGATAATCATTTTACCCCCCTCTTTTAATTGCTGAATTAGAGAAGGAGGTATGTGCTCAGCAGCAGCTGTAACAACAATCGCATCGAAAGGAGCCTGTTCTTGCAATCCATAATAACCATCAGCTTTAATGACTTTGACATTATTATAACCAAGTTTTTTGAGCCTATCAGAAGCTGTCTCTCCGAGTTCAGGTATGATTTCAATGGTGTATACTTTGTCAACAATTTCTGCTAAAACAGCAGCCTGATAACCTGACCCTGTACCGATTTCTAAAATTTTATAGTTTGGTTTTGGGTCTATAATCTGTGTCATATAGGCAACAATATATGGCTGTGATATAGTCTGACCATACCCAATCGACAAAGGGCCATCACGATACGCCATGTGCATATGCTCAGGAGATACAAACAGATGACGTTCTACTTTTCTCATAGCATCCAGAGTATGAACATGCTTAACACCTCTCTTAGCTATCTGCTCGGTCACCATTTTTTCTCTTTCCTGCTTATAATCCTGAGCAAGCGTTGACCAAGAGAAAATTAATAATGCGAATAAAAGGTATAAATATTTCATTTATATATAATTTTGTTTTTCAACTGCCATATGGAATGGAACTCGCCAAGATAATCATTAGCTACACTGATCTTCGATTCTCCTTAGTGAGAACTGCTTATCATGCTCGTTTCATAACTCTTAATATACAAAAAAAACCTTGATTTACAGATTGTCAGATTATATAATCCACAGATAATGGTAGGTAGGGTTTTTACTTTCTATTCTTGACTATTTAAGATCGAAGCAAACATTACTTGAAAGATAATGTTCCAATGTTGATTAGGAAGTTTAAATTGCCTTAATTTGGAATAGATAGAAAGGAGAAATGCTTTATGAAGATACTTATTTTATGTACTGGAAATAGTTGCAGAAGTCAGATGGCACATGGCTTTTTGCAATCATTTGATAAACGACTACAAGTGGAAAGTGCGGGAACCGAAGCATCAGGAAAACTAAATAGCACTGCAGTGCAGGTAATGAAAGAGGTGGGTATCGATATTAGCGGTCATACTTCTGATGAAGTAAGTAAATATCTCGATCAAAAGTGGAACTACGTAATCACTGTTTGTGGGGGCGCCAACGAAAACTGCCCTGTCTTTTTAGGAGAGGTTGAACATCGATTGCATATTGGTTTTGATGATCCATCCCACGCAGAAGGAACTCCAGAGTTTATAATGAATGAATTTTATAGAGTTCGTGATGAAATCAAAGCAGCCTTTTATAAATTGTATCTTGAAGAGATTCAGCTTCGATTAAAATAATCTACAACAAATTTATTATACTCAGAGCCAAGGATACTGTCTCGAACGTCTGTGAATTGTTAGTATTTACGAAGAGGTATTGGGCAAATAGGTGATTAAAAAGCAACGCCTCCAAATCCACTTTAGATCTAAAGGCGTTGACATCCTACATTGAAATACCTAAAATACTACTGGAATCATCATTTTATAACCATAAATTCCTTTACCTCGGAGGATAGTGTGCACAATGTATCAATAACAGCTTCCTCAGAGAGATTGTTGGTTTTACATAAATACCTTGCAATAGGTGATTCCAACATAAAATAGATGCGTTTTCCATCGGCACTAAATTGTGCGTAATAGGGACGGCCAGGAGTTTTTATTGAATAGCTTTCATCAGAAAGTAGATTGTAAATCCCAATCGTGTTATTAGTTTCGCCTGAGCAATAACCAGAATTGTTCCATCGCGATGTGTTGGTGTATCCTTGTCCTCCACTAATGGTTATTTTGGTGGTTGTATTGGTATTTACATTCACAGTTTTTCGTTCAGTTGAATTGTAGTAAAGCAACTCTCTACCATCTGAAGTCATGCCGTACAGAGAAACCTGACTATCCTCTGCATCTCCCAATCGGGTGTACTCTTCTGTCTCAAAATCATATTTAAAAAGTATTTTATAATCCCAATGAATTGCTCCACCATCTACGCCAAAAGTCTCTATCACTCCATACACAAAACGCCCATCACTTGATGGATAAAAACCTCCTTTAAACTGTCCTGTTTCGGTATCCCAACCTTTTTCAGGCTGATTAACTGCAAAGGAACCTGGGTCTGTTGCTGCATCTAAAACATCGGTTGTAGGATTGTAGCGAACCAAGGCTCCTCTGTAATTATCTAACCATCCGATATCCTGTGATCCGTTGATATAAAAAACATGACCACTATTACTGACTTTTGCAGTATAAACAGAGAAAAAAGAATATCGCCCATTTCCTGGGGGCAATAAAGGTAAAATCTCATAGTTTCCATCTGAGAGATCAAACCACGCACCATTGTGTTGGCGATTGGTGTTAGGCACATTAAAATCTGTATGCAGTCCAATGCCTACCCGGTTGTTCTTGACTTCTAAATTTTGACTTAACGAATTGTATGGATAAGTCTCGTTGAGTTTTTCATATGAAGCTTCTCCGTCTTTGACTTTTAAAATGGCGAGGTAGGCGCCTTCTCCCAGTTTGTTGTCTTGGTTAAAATGGAGAGTGAGAAACTGTTGGCTATCTGCACCAG
The DNA here is from genome assembly GCA_964544795.1 of uncultured Alkaliflexus sp. Lineage (GTDB taxonomy): Bacteria > Bacteroidota > Bacteroidia > Bacteroidales > Marinilabiliaceae > CAZHHH01. The sequence goes on from CAZJDS010000050.1 coordinate 9,675, forward strand.
AGGGGCTGTCATCATCTGATGAGCATGAATTCAATAACAACGCTAAGGTTAGTATTGATAGAAGGAAAGTGGTTTTCATAATTATTTGGTTTAGATTAAATGCAGCTTTTTTTATTTGTTGATTTGTAATAATTCGTAAAACTTATAGGTGTAAAATTACCGCTTTCGGTGCTGGTATATATGTGCGGATTGTAAAAAAGAATGTTGAAATCGTACAATTTTACTCAAGCGATGTATATCACCAAGAACTAACCACTCTATATTGTCTGAAATGTATTTCCTATAAAAATTTAGAGTGGAAACGAACGCACTCATTTCCACTCATTTTTTTATTCATAATTAAAGCGAAGTAAGATTTTCACATTCTCACCTGAAAAGTCTGTATGCGTATAATTGCGAGTAGAAGTGTCTGTTACATTTCCATCCACATCTAAATTTGTCACTTTTTCTGTGTGCGCTATCTTTTCAAGTACATATTGTGTATGCTCACTGCCTGTTGTTTCATATTCATAGGCTTTACCTCTTACTGCCCCTTCATTTTCTATTTGTTCAAGATTAAGTACATCATTTACAATTAATATTTGAAAGTCTTCCATCTCTTTCCATTTATGCTGCGGATGTTCATTCTTCTCTTCGTCTGTGTAGGCACCCCAAATATGATCTGTATTTGTTAATTGCTCAATATGCACTCTGCCCGTGTAAAAGTTGTAAAAAACCGTTTGCTTTTTATCGTACTTTTGTATTGAAGCTGGTAGATGCAAACCACTTTTAGCCGTGAGAGTTTCGGTAAAGGAGACTTCAATGGCTAAGGTTGAATCATTTACCAAAGATTTATTTCTATCATAACTTAACAAAGACCAGTTAATATTTGGTACCGCAGATAGAATTATACCTAAATCGTTATGCCCGCTTATAATGAAGGCTCCAGTATTTCCGTCATCGTAATGATGAATTTTCTTATCAGTAACATTTGCATATATAAGGTCGTTTAGGTTAACTACTGGGTTGGCTACCAATTCAAAATCTGCATCAAAGTCGCTCATGGGATTTACAATGCTTGGACATCTCGTGTTAATAAATAGCAGAAAAGCCATGTTTTGAAATTTTTTACCCGCTTCCTCATTTCGAGCATCTAATAAGATGGAGTAAGAAGTTGAATCTGATATCTCTTCTAATACCATCTTTTTATTTTTGAAGTCGTATTTGCCGTAATAAACTTTCTCATCTTCACTCCCCTCGTCATGTCTATTGAAGGTAACTACTATTGTTCGTTTGGGCGATTCGTTGTTTAATAGCATCACCTTTGAACTTAAGTAGGGAATGGTAATTTGCACCTTTTCTTTTTTAATTTCTATGTCGTCTTCTTCAAATTTCCAAGAGGCTCGTCTTGCAAATGTACCGTCGTTTTTTGCCCCTGAATTTTTTATGATAGGTGAATAGGGGTTTCCGCCATCTTTGTTTATGATGGTAAATTTGGGGTTGGATCCTGTCATAAGATATCGCACAAAGCCATCATACTCCTTGCCAATGGTTGAAGAGAGTTGATTTTCTATACGACTATCTATATATTTTCTCCAACTCCAATTGCTTCCTGCTGCCCAGCCTTTATGTTCAGTCAATAATTTTACGATGTCTAATTTGATCCCATTGCGGTAACTTCGCATATAGTGTAAAAATGAACTGGAGATGTTGGCATCTGCAGAGTTGATTGTAAATTTTTCTGCCAATGAGAATAGGGCTGAAGTTCCAGAGTCCCATGGTTTTGCAAGTAGGTCATAGATGGTGTTAAAATCTTTTATTTTTTCGATGCTCTTTTTTACATTTATCTCAGGTTCAGTCTCCTCAATTTCATCTGCCGACCAGACCAATCGGTCGGCAAGTGGAGCATGAACTTCAGCAAAGAAATAATTGCCAGCTACTACATTAAAGTATTCTTGTTGTATATAGTGCATATATTCATGCGCTAAGGTACGTTGCATCTCTTCTCTAATATATGTTTTTTCTGAGTTTAGATAAAAGTATCCACCAGAATACCCACCTGCTGTTATATAACCATAAGCATCTCCACTACCTGTGATTTTATTTAAAGCTCCACTTCCTGTATTACTTACATAAACTGTAAATTTAGGAGGTGCTATAAGACGAGTAAGTCCTACATTTTCAAATGCCACTATAATCTGGCGCATATACTCTGCTACATCTTGAACCATATA
>CAZJDS010000051.1:0-11696 GCA_964544795.1 uncultured Alkaliflexus sp.
GCTCGCTTCCCCCATACATCAGGATATCCTTCCAATCCATTACTGTTCCGGTAATGACCAGAAATGTTTTTATTATCCACAACGGAACTTTCTACAGCAACTTCATCATCACCATACAAAGCAGCTGGTATAGCAGAGGCAATTTCCAGTTCTCGTCGTACCCGCAGGGCAAACATTCCTTCTTTAGAATCTTCAAAAAAAACATCAACTTCAGGTGCAGTTAAACTGGTAACATGAGTGATAGATCGGGTATTTGCATCTCCGCTAAATACATAGCGTGTTTGCTCCATAAGAATAAGTTCATCAGTGTCACTGCGCCATTCCTTTTCAACTTCTAAAACACCATTTTCTCCTGATTCAACTTTCAGGAATTTAATATGATTGATTCGCCCATATCTCACATTCGACTTCCAAGGAACAGCATCACTGTTCCAAAAATCAATACCATTTACAACACCGTGATTAAACCAAAGACCATAATGGTGAGGGTGATCTATGCGTTCGCCTTTATTAGGCGCAATTGGAAACCCACGTGTTATTCTCTTTTCACTGGCTGTGTTAATTGGAAAAAGCACCGGTTTCCTTAAAGTGCTATCGGCATACAAATATGAAGTGAAATATTTGTTGTCAATAAACACTTCCAATTTGTTTAATGAGTCATTTCGAACAAATGAAACATAATTGGAAGTAGTATCATCAGCCTTTTTTGAAAATGAAGTGCAAGATTGGAGTACAATCAAAAGTGAAAAACCAAGTTTTATGACTTTAGTTAAATTCATGATCTTAATTATTTATGAAACGAACATGTTTGCGAAGAAACACAAACATCTATGAAAATAGCAAACATGGAGTTCCATTCTACCATTAAAGACAAATTATTTACAGATAAAAGTAAAGTCGATTTGAACTCAAAAATCATTTATGCAATAAATCCGATAAAACCGTCGAAATTATCTCATCATGGTCAAAAGCCAAAGGAGGTAAACTGTTTAGCGAAAACCATTGTGTTTCGGCGGCATCATCACCAGCTAAAGCAGGAAGAACTTCATGAATCACGGTTCCAAAAACAATTGAGATGGTGTGTCCGCGTGGATCTCTTCCAGGCTTTCCAAAAGCACCCATTTGCTTCAATTTCAAACCATGCAACCCAGTCTCCTCTTTTAATTCCCGATGTGCAGCATCGATTAAATCTTCGTTTTTATCAACAAAACCACCGGGCAAAGCCCATCTATTCTTAAACGGTTCTGCAGCTCTTTTGATCAGCAATATTTTACGATCATCTTCCACCCATGCACAAATAATCATATCCACAGTAACAGATGGCCGTGGATAGTCATAAGTATAACTCATTCTATAATTCTTTTGATTACCCTTAAATGGTGGGTGTATTTTTTTACTGTAGCATCAAAGATGCCCAAATGATCGAGATGATCTATCCGCACATCGCCGCTGGCATGCAGTATCTCTCCATTTCCCAGACATATGCCCACATGAACAATATTTCCCTCTTCATCATCAAAAAATGCAAGATCACCCACACGAGCTTCTTCCACAAAACTTATCATTTGACCATACTCAATTTGCTGCGAAGCATTACGTGGAAGAGAAATTCCAATAACTTTATAAACAACTTGAACCAACCCTGAACAATCAATTCCAAAGAAATGACGGCCTCCCCAAAGATATGGCGTATTTAAAAAACCCTTTGCCACCTCACGTAAATCAGCTTTTTTATCTGTCAAAGTGCTTTGCAAATAGAATTCGCGTCCTCCAATTACAAAGGAATTTCGATCATCTCCATTGAAAACAATCCGGCTACCGGCAGATATTAATTGCACTGATTTGTGTGGTTCTCTAATCAGCTTAATAAATGGCCCATTCACTATCATCCCAGGTGATGAGAGCCAAAGCTCCACTTCTTTTTCGCTACAAGACAACACCATTTTTTCATCTACCCAGCCTTCGTAGTTATCAAACTCCGAACGAATCCGAAACCATTTAGGAGTTTTCTCCAAAATATAAAAAACTTCTCCAAATAATATCTGCGTTTCCAACGCTGCCATTTCACTTGGTTCTAACCTTACTGGTAAAGCACCATAAGCACAAATAGAACTTGACATATAGGTTGTAATTAAAGGTTCTTAGCGTTAAGATGTTATCATCTTTCAATTTTTTAAAGATAAAGTAAATTTTTCAATATGCTTTTTTGTGATGAACTAAAAGTTAGTTTCTCTTTCTATTACAAAACTATTGGATGTTCATCAATGGATAAACTCGTTGAAAATGAATTATAAAGGTCAATAGATAAATAAATCCATATTAAATGGATTACCATAATGAACCAATTTTGAGATATAATAGACGTTGCATGACATGAATGCCTGCCGATATATTATAAAAGGATCATTCATTTAAAATATGCATAAGTAAACCTTGGCATCGACAGTCTCAGCTATTTATGTTGAATTAATATTTCATAAAGTCGAAAGAAAGAGATAGGTGAAAAATCATAAATAAAATAATCTGTCCCAAGTTTTATACAAGATCTATTTAAAAGCTGTATTTTAGAGTTTAAATATTTGTTTTTATGCGCGACACTTTAAAAAAGTATTCAAAAAATATCAACCGAGTTCTTATATTTTTTGCAGCTGCAGTCATAGTAGTTTATATCTTTCCTCGTCAAGGCAAGTTTAGATATGAATATACCCAAGGAAAACCATGGCGACATTCCACACTGATTGCACCTATGGACTTTCCTATTTATAAAACCCCTGAAGAGTTGAAGATTGATCGGGAGGTGGCATTGCGAGATTTTAAACCTTATTTTAGGTATGATGAAACCATTCAACAGCAGACTTCCAGTCAATTCAATGATGAAATGGTAAGAAAAAGTGGCTCTTTGAATCTCAAATATCCTTTTTTAAAAGAGCACTTCAAAAGTCAAGATTATACTCTCCTTACTGATCTGAAAAGAAAGATCAACAAACATTTAATGACTATATATCAGCAAGGAATCTACACGATTCCCGAAGATCTGCACGACACTTCTTCTTCAACCATTATAGTTGTAGTTAAGGATAATTTTGCAGAACCTTCTGAATTGAGCGAGTTCTTCAGCTATCAATCTGCTTATCAGCAGTTGAGTTCCGAAATATTTAAATATCTAGATAAAAACACATCGGCCGACAATCAAACCATAGATAACCTAATTAGTGATCTGGAAATTAATAGGTATTTAGTGCCCAATCTAATTTATGAAGCAGAACGGAGTAGCCAAGAAAAGCAAAAACTATTACAAAACTTAAGTTTAACCAGCGGAGTAGTTCTCTCTGGGCAACGAATTATTGATACAGGAGAACTTATCACGCCTGACATTAGAAAAATATTAGACTCCCTAAAAATTCAATATGAAAACAGTTTGGGTAAAAGCAGTGGACACTATTTTATCCTTTTGGGTCAATCGGTTATTGTACTTATGACTTTTACGCTCATCTTCCTATTTTTATATTACTTCAGAAAAGATGTTTACAACAATCTTCTTTCAGTGCTATTTTTGCTGATGATGGTTGTTTCTATGATACTTTTAGCAAGGGTTGCACATGCTGGGGCTTTTCCCATCTACATTATTCCTTTCGCTATTTTACCCATTATAGTCAGGATATTTTTCGATTCACGTCTAGCATTTTTTTCGCACGTGACCACCATTTTATTAGCAGCATTTTTTGCACGTAACAGTTTTGAGTTTGTTTTTATACAAATCCCCGCTGGATTGTCCGCCATGTTTAGTCTTTTCAGAATGGTTAGACGCAGTTGGTACGCGCAGCCATCATCATTATATTTTCCTACTCTTTATTCTATACAGGGTTGGCTCTTTGGCAAGAAGCAGACATCTCTAACGTAAATGTATCTTTCTACTGGCAATTTATTATTAATGGCGGTCTAATTTTATTGGTGTATCCATTAATTTATGTTTTTGAAAAATTGTTTGGCTTTGTGTCGGATGTTACTTTGGTGGAACTCTCGGATACCAACCACCCACTTTTAAGACGTCTGGCAGAGAAGGCACCAGGAACCTTTCAGCACTCCATACAAGTAGGTAATTTGGCACAAGAGGCGGTTTATGCTATTGGTGGGAATCCTCTTTTGGTGAGAGCGGGTGCTATGTATCATGATATAGGGAAATTGACCACTCCCTTTTTCTTCACAGAGAACCAAGCAGGCAATATGAATCCGCATGAAAATATGCCTTTTGATGAGAGTGCACAAATTGTTATTCATCATGTGGAAAGTGGTATCAAAATGGCTCAAAAAGAGAAATTACCTAAGCAAATCATCGATTTTATAGCCACACATCATGGAACAACAAAAACTTGGTTTTTTTACAACTCCTTTATCAATGAAAATCCAGATATAGAGGTTGATGACTCAATTTTTACCTATCCTGGGCCTACACCATCTACTAAAGAAACCGCAGTATTAATGATGGCCGACTCGGTGGAAGCAGCATCTCGCAGCTTGAAAAGATATAGCGATAACGACATCGAAGATTTGGTAGAAAACATTATAAACAAACAAATCTCTGAAAATCAATTTGTAGAAGCACCCATCACTTTTAAGGAAATCTCTGTATCAAAAGAAGTTTTCAAACGTAGATTAAAAAACATCTATCATGCTCGGGTGGAGTATCCCAAATTGAAAAAGAAGAAATAGATGGCGATGTTTAAAAACTTTATTTACAAACCTCTCTCATTATCAAGAAACTATAAAATATGAAAACTTTCGCAACACTATTAATTATCTTTTTAGCAATATCATTCAATGCATGTAAAGGACCCAGAGGGCTTCCTGGATTAGACGGAAAACCTGGCGTCGATGGAGAATCCTTTTTAGGAACGGTCTTTGAGATTGAGTTTGATTTTACACTTACCAATGAATATAATTTGAGATATGAGTTTCCCAGTTCTTTCAAAGTGTATAATACTGACATTGTGTTGGTTTATATGCTTTGGGAGACTATTCACTATAATGATAATACTTACGATGATGTATGGCGTTTAATGCCTCAAACAAGAATATTTAACACACAAGAAGGTACATTACTTCTTCAATACAACTTTGATTATACACTTTACGATGTTCAAATTTTTCTGGATGGAGATGTAGATTTTACCACCCTTGGCCCAGGTGATCTTGAAAACCAGATTTTTAGAATAGTGGTGCTACCCGCTGATTTTGCAGCACAGGCAAACGTAAACAATTACAATTCACTAATTAATTCTCCTGATTTGCATATTAATTCCATAGGCAAAATTAATTTAAAAGAATTAGCCCAGTAAAAGCGATAATGATGAAAACAATAAGAGCGACTTAATTTGAGTCGCTCTTATTGATTATGCAGATGTTTTAATAGCAAGTTTTTTTTCATTATGTGGAAGAAACTTTTTTTGAAAGATAAGTAGTGTAAAAATTCCTACTGAAATTGAGGCGTCAGCAATATTAAAAACGGGTCTGAAGAAGATAAAACTCTCACTACCAACCCATGGAATCCAGCTTGGGTAAACACCTCTCCACAAAGGGAAGTAGAACATATCTACCACCTTGCCATGCAAAAAAGAGGCATAACCTCCTCCTTCAGGAAGAAAAGTGGCCACTCTACCATAACTGGCATCAAAAAGAAGCCCATAAAAGGCACTGTCAATGATGTTGCCCATGGCACCAGCAAAAATCATACTTACACAAACAATCAATCCCATGGAAGTTTCTTCTTTTTGGGTAATTTTATATAAATACCAGGCAATGGCTCCTACCGCACCGATACGAAAAATGCTGAGAAACATTTTTCCAAAACTTCCGCCTAGCTCCATTCCAAAAGCCATTCCGTTATTTTCCACAAAATGGATGATAAACCAATCAAAAATTCTATATTCTTGCCCCAACATCATGTTGGTTTTAATCCAAATTTTTAGAATTTGATCTGCCAGCAAAATGGCGAAAATTATGATGGCTGATTTAGTAAGTTTATTCATAAAATACTGGTGAAGTAGGTAGACAGTGAACTTAAAAAGATTATTCTGCCTTTCTATTACATTAAATTTTATCCTAATATTATCTGTGCAAACTATTTTTGATTAAGCTTGGCATCAATACTTAAAGTAGCATGAGGAACTGCACGTAAACGCTCTGCAGGAATCAATTTTCCTGTTTCGCGACATATACCATACGTCTTGTTTTCAATACGAATTAAGGCTGCTTGTAAGTGCTGAATAAACTTTTGCTGACGTTGCGCCAAGTTTCCTGCTTCTTCTTTAGAAAGTACAGCAGCTCCCTCTTCCAAAACTTTAAAAGTAGGAGAAGTATCTTGCGTATCATTGCCATCTTCCATGGTAATGGTATTCTTTAGCAACTCATAATCTTTTTTTGCCTTCTCTAATTTCTGATTAATCAGCTCTTTGAACTCCTGGAGTTCAGCGTCTGTATATCTCGTTTTTTCTTTCATAGTCTATAATTGGTATTAAGGATTAATCACTAATTTTTGAAATAGATATATAGGTAACCAAATCACTGTCTAACTCCACAGCCACTTTAACTGCTTCCTCACATTTCTCGACCAAATTCACTTCTGCCGCCAAAACTTGAGTTCCAATATAATCTTTAAATTTCGCCACAGCATCATTTATGTCATCATGTTTCTGTATAGATAATGAAATTTTATCAGTCACATCCAAACCACTCTCTTTACGTAAATTCTGGATGCGGTTAATCAACTCACGTGCAATTCCTTCTTGGCGCAACTCTTCACTAATAGAAATATCTAAAGCAACAGTTAAGCGGCCTTCATTGGCAACCAACCAGCCAGGAATATCTTCACTCAAAATCTCAACATCTTCCAATAGCAAAGTTATTTCTTCTTGATCCACAGTAATTACATACTTCTCTTCTTTCTCAAACTCAGCAATATCGTCGGATGTCATACTATTAACGATAGCCGCAATGGCCTTCATCTTTGTACTGTATTTGGGGCCAAGGGTTTTAAAGTTAGGCTTTATTTTCTTAATTAAAACTCCTGAACTGTCATTTAGATAGTTCAACTCTTTAATATTGACTTCTGCAAGTATGAGATCTTTAACTGCATTTAACTGATATTCAAAATCTTTGTTTAAAATGGGTACTAAAATTTTTTGTAAAGGCTGACGCACTTTAATATTTACTTTACGGCGCAAAGCCAATACCATGGAAGATATTTGCTGCGCATAAGTCATTCGCTCCTCTAGCCCTTTATTGATCAATTGATCATCATGCACAGGCATAATTGCTATGTGTACAGACGACTCAGTGTGCAAACCTGAGATACTATTCAAATCTGTATAGAGTTTATCCATATAAAATGGAGCAATGGGTGCTGACAGTTGAGCAACTGTTTCTAAACACAAATAGAGAGTTTGAAAAGCAGCCAATTTATCCGAATTCATCTCACCCGCCCAAAATCTTCTTCGATTTAAACGAACATACCAATTACTGAGATTTTCTGAAACAAAATCCTGAATGGCTCGACCAGCTCTTGTGGGTTCATAATTTTCATATGCATTATTCACATCTTTTACCAAAGTGTTGAGAAGCGAGATGATCCAGCGGTCAATTTCAGGACGAGATTTCATCGCCACCTGCGGCTCTTTCCCTGTAAAACCATCCACATTGGCATATAATGAGAAGAAGGAGTAGGTATTATAAAGAGTCCCGAAGAACTTACGTTTCACCTCATCCACTCCCGAAATATCAAATTTAAGATTGTCCCAAGGCTGAGAATTAGTCATCATATACCAACGCAAGGGGTCAGAGCCATACTCTTCGATCACTGAAAATGGATCCACCCCATTGCCCAATCGCTTGGACATCTTATTTCCATTCTTATCTAACACCAATCCGTTGGAAATAATATTTTTAAAGGCCACCGAATCGAAAAGCATGGTTGACAACGCATGAAGCGTAAAGAACCATCCGCGGGTTTGATCGACGCCTTCAGCAATAAAATCTGCAGGAAAAGGAATGGGTAATTTCCCATCTGCAGTCAATTCCTTTTGTCCTTCCTCAAAAGGATAGTGCATCTGTGCATAAGGCATAGCACCTGAGTCGAACCACACATCAATCAAATCCAACTCACGTTTCATAGGCTCACCCTTCTCAGAAACCAATACAATATCATCCACAAAAGGACGGTGTAGATCAATCTGATCGTAATTTTTCAAACTGTTGTCTCCCACCACAAAATCTTGTAATGGGTTTTTATCCATTAATCCAGCTTTTACTGATTTTTCAATCTCCAACTTTAGTTCTTCCACAGAACCTACGCATATTTGAGAAGAACCATCCTCTGTTCTCCAAATGGGCAAAGGCGTCCCCCAATATCTTGAACGACTTAAATTCCAGTCCACCAAATTTTCCAGCCATTTGCCAAAACGGCCTGTACCTGTACTCTCTGGCTTCCAATTAATGGTAGTATTAAGTTCCATCATGCGCTCACGCAGAGCGGTAGTCTTGATAAACCAACTGTCTAAGGGATAATACAATACAGGTTTATCTGTTCGCCAACAATGAGGATAGTTGTGCTCTTGTCTCTCTACCCGAAAAGCTCTGTTCTCTTTCTTGAGCATAACAGAAATATCGATATCTAAAGTATCATTCTCATCGGTTAAGCTATCGTCATAAGCATTTTTTACATAACGTCCTTGATATTCTGAGTAGGCGTCCACATTTACAAATTCGGAAACATATTCACTGTCCAGATCCTCCAATAGGAATAGTTTACCAGTTCTATCTACCATTGGCTGTCGCTTGCCCTCTTTGTCGATTAATAGCATGGGGGCAATACCAGTACTCTTGGCAACTCTATCATCATCTGCTCCAAATGTTGGCGCAATATGTACAATACCCGTTCCGTCAGCTGTGGTGACAAAATCTGCCGTAACCACTCTAAAAGCATCGCCTTGGGGTTGCATCCAAGGAATTAACTGTTCGTAAGCAACATCTTTCAAATCATTGCCCGAAAACTCAGCTAAAACCTTAAAAGGAATCTTTTTATCTCCTTCGACATACTCCTCAATTTTTAGATCAGCATTCTTTTCGTTGAAGTAAGCACCCAAAAGCTCTTTGGCTAAAATCACAACAACGGGCTTATAGGTATAAGGATTGAAAGTGCAAACTTTCACATACTCTATTTTATCCCCTACAGCCAATGCTGTATTAGAAGGAAGCGTCCATGGTGTTGTGGTCCATGCCAATATAAATAGTTCTACATCTACTCCATCAAACAAAAATTCAGAAGTTTTATTTTTGATCACTTTAAATTGTGCCGTTGCGGTAGTATCTCGCACATCACGATAACATCCTGGTTGGTTGAGTTCGTGGGTGCTTAAACCTGTTCCAGCAGCTGGTGAGTATGGCTGAATAGTGTATCCTTTGTAGAGCAATCCTTTGTTAAAGAGTTCTTTCAGCATCCACCACAAAGTCTCAATATATCTATTGTCGTAGGTGATATATGGATTGTCCATATCCACCCAATAGCCCATTTTCTCAGTTAAATCTTTCCAAGAGTCGGTGTACTTCATCACATCGGCACGACAAGCTTTGTTGTAATCAGCTATCGAGATCGTTTTACCAATGTCTTCTTTGGTAATCCCCAATGTTTTCTCCACACTCAGCTCCACAGGCAAACCATGGGTGTCCCACCCTGCCTTGCGATGCACCAGAAAACCTTTTTGTGTTTTAAATCGACAAACAACATCTTTAATGGTGCGTGCCATGACGTGATGAATACCTGGAATACCGTTGGCCGAGGGAGGTCCTTCATAAAACACGAAAGAGGGATTTCCTTCACGTGATTTAAGACTCTCTTCAAATGTATTATTTTTCGTCCATTTAGCTAGCATCTCTTTGTTCACCAAAGAGAGATCCAGTCCCTTATATTCAGGAAATTTTTTATTCATCACCAATTATTGTTTTTTTTAAGCTCTTTTAAAAAATCGTACAAATATAGAGTTTGGCAGGGTGAAAAACAAGAAAACATGATTCTGTCTATCGGCAAGCAGGGGCTATTAAATTGTTCGAGATGAAAAGAGGCTGAAGATAAGGGTGAGGTTGAGATTAAGTTTGAGGGTGAGAGAAATAAATATTTTATTTATGTTTTGCAATATGTTTCTTTGTTGTGCAACATTAGGAAAAATCAGTCTGTTTTTAGATATTTTAAATAAAAAATAAACAGAATGGCAACAGTTGATAATATACGAAACGGATTGATTGACAAAACTATGTCCATTAAAAATAAAGATTCTTTAATAGCTCTTGACAAACTAATTACTTCAAATTTTTCAGAATCTGAAATAGTCGAATTGACTAAAGAGCAAAAAATAATGTTGGAAATGAGTGAAGAGGATATCAAAAATGAACGGTTTATTTCTCAAGAAAAAATGGACAAACGAAACCTCAAATGGCTAAACGAAATGTAAAATGGACACGTATAGCAGATATTCAGCACGTTGGATATTAGAATATTGGGTTAAACGTAATAAGTCAGCGACTTACTTAAAGAAACTGATTAAAATTGTTGCTGAACGAACGAAACAAATAGCAGATACACCATTCATTGTATAAAAAGACCGACTTTAAAGATATTCGAGTAGCATCACTTGAAATTTTGTGTTTATTATAAAAAACGGAAGAGGAGATATTAATTACTGCTTTTTGGGACAATAGACAAGACTCGAAAAAGTTATTACAGGTTCTAACGGAAAAAGATAACATTATACAACAACTGATAGGGTATCCTCCGCCTGAGTTTGGGATTATATGATTATAATATGCAGATGCAATCCGCCATATGATCATTACCGAAGATTTGTCATTGTCCACCTACTGTTACTCATTACTTCAACAATTTTCCCATCCACAGTTCTAAAGAGTGGAATTATTCTAACTCCGAAAACACGAGTATTCTGGATATGTCTAAATTCTAAACTCAAAAAACAAAGAAAAAATACCAAATCATAAAGAACAGCGTTTATAGCAATAACGATTAACCAAATGGTTTTTTACTATTGTAAGGAATTAATAGACTCTATTTTCGCATCTTTGTAAATTCTATATTTTCAGCAGCACATTTCAAAACATAAGGGACTGAAAAGGCAAACAACATCAATGAAACATATATTCTTATTGCTTTTAATACTATTCGCACAACTCTCTTTATCCGTAAAAGGGCAAAGTAGAACTGGTGACAAAATTGTGTTACAGGGCAAAATAATAGACGAACAAAAAGACCCATTGGCAGGGGCACACGTCACTACTGCATCGGGCTACGTAGCAATTACAAATAATGAAGGCGATTTTACTTTAGAGCTTCCTGCAGTTTATCCTATGGAAGTTACCATTACCTCTTTGGGATTTGAAAGCAAAACCATTGCCATTACAAAAGCGCCTGAAGCTCCATTGCAAATCTCTCTTACGCCCCATTCAGAAAGCCTCCAACAAGTAGAGGTTGAGGGCACCAGAATTAAAAGCAGTCACAATCAACAGATTGATGCCGTTCACGTCACCCTTCTTCCTTCTGCAGCAGGGGCGGGTATTGAAGGATTGGTAAAATCACAAATGGGCGTTTCATCCAACAACGAGTTGAGCAGCCAATATCGAGTTCGTGGTGGCAACTT
>CAZJDS010000052.1:0-4112 GCA_964544795.1 uncultured Alkaliflexus sp.
TCGTCCCAAGATTAATGAGTTTCAAGGTGCTTCATCGTGCGCTGTAGCTTCTGCTTTGGGTGGAGGAGATACAGGTTGTTCTTGGGGCTGTTTGGGCTTAGGCGATTGTGTTACATCTTGTGATTACGATGCCATGTATATGGATGAGGAGACGGGGCTGCCTGTTGTTATTGAAGACAATTGTATTGCTTGTGGTGCTTGTGTAGATGCTTGTCCTAAAGACATTCTCGAGTTGCGTAATAAAGGGCCTAAGGGACGTCGTATTTTCGTTAGCTGTGTGAATGAAGAGAAAGGAGCTCCAGCTAAAAAGGCATGTGAAGTTGCTTGTATTGGCTGTGGAAAATGCGAAAAAGTTTGTGCTTTCGATGCCATCACCATCACCAATAATTTGGCCTATATCGATCCCGATAAATGTAAATTGTGCCGTAAATGTCCTGAAGTTTGTCCTACCAACTCCATACATGAAATAAATTTTCCACCACGGAAGCCGAAAGTAGAGAAGAAAGAAGTTGTAGCCGAACCAGTTGAATAATATTAAAAAAGGAGGATTCATAGTGTTAAAGACATTCTCACTTGGAGGAGTACATCCCGCTGAAAATAAAATATCAGCTTGTTGCTCTGTTAAAAAATTGCCACTTCCAGAGTTGGTGACCATTCCTGTTTCACAGCATATTGGCGCCCCTTCTAAGGTTTTGGTGAAGAGAGGCGATGCCGTAAAAGTAGGACAGCTAATAGCTGAGTCCGCAGGTTTTGTATCGGCTAATATTCACTCGCCTGTTTCTGGTGTGGTGAATAAAATAGACAAGGTGCCCGATGCATCTGGCTATCGTCGCGAAGCTATCATCATAAAAGTAGAAGGCGACGAATGGGATGAATCTATCGATACCACTCCAGATCTTTTGAAAGAGATTACAATGACCAACGAAGAGATTCTGAAACGAATCACCGATGCTGGTATTGTAGGATTGGGGGGTGCAACTTTTCCATCTCACGTGAAGCTTTCACCTCCTCCTGGTAAAAAAGCAGAAGTTCTTTTGATCAATGGCGTGGAATGCGAACCTTATCTTACTGCGGACCATCGCTTGATGCTCGAAAAAGGCGATGAGCTTATGGTGGGCATTCGTATTCTTATGCAGGTTTTGAAAGTTGAAAGAACCATCATAGGTATAGAAAACAATAAGCTGGATGCCATTGAACATATAAAGAAGCTGGCTGATGATGAGGTGGGCATTGAAGTTCAAAGTTTAAAAGTACAATATCCTCAAGGCGGTGAAAAACAACTCATCAGCGCTTGCTTAAACCGTGAAGTTCCGTCAGGTAAATTGCCCATTGAAGTGGGAGCGGTGGTTCACAATGTGGGGACAGCTGTAGCTGTGTATGAAGCTGTTCAAAAAAACAAACCCTTAATCGAGCGGATTGTCACGGTAACAGGGTTATCAGTAAAAACACCAGGCAACTTTTTAACCCGTATTGGAACGCCCATTTCCCTATTGATTGATGCTGCTGGTGGATTACCAGAAGATACAGGGAAAGTTATTGCGGGTGGTCCTATGATGGGGCGTGCAATTTCATCTTTGGAAGTTGCAGTAACTAAAGGCACTTCTGGCATTTTGATTATGCCTGACGCTGAAACGCGACGTAAAGAATCACAAAACTGTATTCGTTGTGGAAAATGCGTCTCAGCTTGTCCTATGGGACTTTCACCCTATTTGTTGATGACTTTGGCAGAAAAAGAGGTGTTGGATCGTGCCGAAGAAGAGAAAATTATGGATTGTATTGAGTGCGGCTCTTGTAGTTTTATTTGTCCCAGTCACCGACCATTGCTTGATTACATTCGTTTGGGCAAAGCACAAGTAGGGCAAATCATCCGAACACGCACACAAAGTAACTAAATCATACAACTATTTGACTGTTAGATATTATGAGTAAATTTATTGTTTCACCTTCTCCGCATGTGCACAGTGGTGATTCCATACAAAAAATTATGTATGGAGTAATTATTGCCCTGCTGCCCGCATTGGCTGCATCGGTTTGGTTTTTCGGATTGGGTGCCATCATTGTCACACTTACTGCAGTAGTCTCGTGTTTGTTGTTCGAGTTTTTGATACAAAAATACTTTTTTAAAAAGCCTGTTTCCATTACCGATGGATCGGCCATTATTACAGGCCTGCTGTTGGCTTTTAATCTTCCTTCCAATTTGCCCATTGCCTTAATTATTATTGGTTCTGCTGTGGCTATTGGTATTGGTAAAATGACTTTTGGAGGATTGGGAAATAATCCATTTAATCCCGCTTTGGTGGGAAGAGTATTTTTGTTGATTGCTTTTCCGGTACAAATGACCAGTTGGCCCATACCTCTGGAATCACCCATGCTTTATATGGATGCAGTTACAGGAGCAACATCTTTGGAATTAATGAAGGGGGGATTAAGCAGTGGAGCTACTGTTTCTCAAATTTTGGGAGAAGCACCTTCCTATGTTAATATGATTTTAGGAAGGATGGGCGGTTCTGCGGGAGAAATCTCAGCCATTGCGCTCCTGTTGGGAATGGGGTATATGCTTATACGTAAAATAATTACTTGGCACATTCCTGTGGCTGTTATTGGTTCTATGGCTCTTTTTACTGGAATATTGAATATCGTTGATCCAGACATTTATGCTGGACCCATGTTTCATATTCTTACCGGAGGAGCACTATTGGGGGCTATTTTTATGGCAACAGATTACGCTACTTGTCCCATGTCTGTGAAAGGAATGTGGATCTACGGTATCGGAATTGGGGTGATAACTATATTGATACGAATTTTTGGTGCTTATCCTGAAGGAATGTCTTTTGCGATATTAATTATGAATGCATTCACTCCCCTTTTAGACACTTACATCAAGCCCAAAAGGTTTGGCCAAACGACAGTCGTTCAGCAAGCATAAATTAAAATTAAAGAAGATCTGAAATGAGTAAACTAAAATCCTCATTACCAAATATGGTGATCACCTTACTGGTGATTACAGCTGTGGCAGGTGGCGCTTTGGGTTATGTTTATCAACTAACCAAAGAGCCCATTGAAGCAGCATCTATGGCCAAACAGCAAGAGGCCATTCAAATGGTAGTGCCTGAATTTGATAATGATCCAGCTGCCGAGATGTATGAAATTCAATCGGAAGAGGGATTTATATTGAAAGTTTTTCCGGCTAAGAAAGAGAATGCGTTAATTGCTGTGGCAATAGAGACTATGACGAATCAAGGTTTTGGCGGTGAAATTAAAGTGATGGTCGGATTGGAACCCGATGGAACTGTCATTGACTACCAGGTATTGTCACATAAGGAGACGCCAGGATTGGGTACTAAAATGGACGATTGGTTCAAGCCAGCGGCTGATAATGCTGAAGATGAAAAGCGCAGTGCAATCTTTGACTGGCTTTATGGCATCAAAAGTGAAAGCGACAGCGATGGAAACAACATATTGGGAAAGAATCCCGCTACCACAAAATTTACAGTCACCAACGATGGTGGGGAGATTGATGCCATTACGGCTGCAACAATAAGTTCACGTGCTTTTTTGGATGCTGTAACCATTGCATATAAAACATACATTAAAAATGTCGATTCCAATTTATCGGCTACTAATGAAACTGAAGGAGGAGAGCAATGAATCAATGGAAAAATTTTACCAAGGGGATTATTAAAGAAAACCCCATTTTCGTACTTCTGTTGGGGATGTGTCCCACCTTGGGAGTCACTTCAACCGCTGAGAATGGTTTGGGCATGGGGTTGGCTACTACATTCGTTCTGGTTATGTCCAATCTCGTGGTATCGCTCATCAAGAATATGATACCCGATAAAGTTCGTATTCCTGCTTTCATTGTTGTCATCGCTACTTTTGTGACAGTTGTGGAGATGGTTATGCAAGCTTATGTTCCAGCTTTATTTGAGTCTTTGGGACTTTTCATTCCACTTATTGTGGTAAACTGTATTGTGCTTGGACGTGCTGAAGCATTTGCCTCTAAAAACAATGCATGGTCTTCTATAATTGACGGAGCAGGTATGGGTATGGGATTTGCTTTTGCGCTCACCCTATTGGGTGCTATTCGCGAGCTATTGGGTAGTGGAAAGCTA
>CAZJDS010000052.1:4122-11694 GCA_964544795.1 uncultured Alkaliflexus sp.
CAGAAGAGTATGGAATGCTTGTATTTGTGTTGGCTCCTGGGGCATTTATTGCACTTGGATATTTGATTGCAACCATCAATCGTTTAAGAAAAGCTTAAGAAAAATTTGCTATGGGTTATTTATTAATTATTGTATCGGCGATTTTTGTCAACAACGTGGTGTTGTCACAGTTTTTGGGAATCTGCCCTTTTCTGGGCGTTTCCAAACGAATCTCTACCGCTATTGGAATGACGGGTGCTGTTACTTTTGTGATGGTGATCGCCACCATTGTCACTTTTTTTATTCAGAATTTGGTGCTTATTCCTTTTGGAGTGGGCTATCTGCAAACCATCTCATTTATTTTGGTGATTGCTGCATTGGTGCAGTTGGTTGAAATTGTACTGAAAAAAGTGAGTCCTCCATTGTATCAGGCATTGGGTGTTTTTCTACCACTTATAACCACCAATTGCGCTATTTTAGGAGTTGCCATTATGACCATCTCCAAAGAACTCAATATTTTAGAAGCCACAGTATTTTCGATGGCAACCGCTATTGGTTTTGGCTTGGCATTAATCGTTTTTGCTGGAATTCGTGAGAAGCTTGATTTGGTTGATATTCCAAAAGGTATGAAAGGTGCTCCCGTAGCCTTAGTTGTAGCAGGCATATTAGCTTTAGCTTTCATGGGCTTTGCAGGAATGGTTTAAATCTACTCAATCAATTGATGTAATCTGTTGCTCTCTACTTCATAATAGAGTGGAGCAACTGCAATATTTGGATAACGCTCTCGAAGTCGAACAGCTTCACTCAATACAAAATCAATTTCATTACCAATTTCAAAGAGGGGAGAGAAGTGCATAAAATGACTTTTTGCAAATTCTGGATCCCAACCTGCGTTGTCTATCAACCCTTGAATGAAAGTTGCTTCGCGTGATTTTAAGTTGACCATCCCGCAATTGTTGTGTGCCAATAATGCTATGTGTCTAATTCCTCCAACTGCGATGGCATATGAAACCTTAAATTCTGAATAGCGAAGGTTTGCCCCCCCTGAGCGAATAATGTATGCGAAGTTTTCAGGTATTCTTAAGTGATTCCGGTTGTCCATACACATGCCAATGAGCATTTGTGCTTTGGTGGTGGTATCCAACGGACGATCTAAATTGTGGTATTCTAAAAGTTTTTCAATGGGTGTTTGTAGGTATTGAGAAAAAATATCTTTTTTATTTTTAATGGGAACTATTCGGTTCATGTTTTATTCTTTGATGAAAACTGTGTTATAAAAGGGTTAGTTTTCTGTTTTGTTCATTTTTATAATGAGTTTTTAAGCAATAAAGACTTAAAACCCTCACTCCTTTGCATTTGTCGATGGGTTTTTATTTGTTGATTTTTGCTTTCTTTGAAAGAAATTGAATTAGCAATGATTACTATCTTCTAATATCGAACAATATCCCTCTATAACTGGTTTAGATAATTGTTCCCATTGAGTAATGGATGGGTAAATTACATACATTTATAGTCAATTTTTAAAATGCAGAAAATAAAATTGTTGTTGTACACAGGTTTGACTCTTTTAACCATCGGAATTATCTTACGCTTTTCCATGGGACCAGGGTTGATTCCTTCCATATTAATATATTCAGGCGTAGCTTTAAAAGTAAGTTACCTGCTCTACATTATTTTCAAAGGACGATTTAAACCTGGACTTGAGATTCTCTTTTTACTTGTGGGGCTTTCTCTGGTCTTTTCTGGTTCGCGCTTACGTGGATTTGATGTTAACCCTTACCTTATAACCTCTATGATTATTGCTGGGGCAACGTTGAAACTTCTATTTATTATTCTCCTCTTCCGAAAATTAAAAAGACGTTCAAATAAGAGTTGAGATTGTAAAACTATTTTATGGATTGGACGTACAATCAAAGCATAAAGATGTCTTTTTGTTTATTTTGCATATTGTTAATTTTATACGTTTTTTAAGATGCGGTTTCCCTTAATGAAATGGTTTTCCATTTTGACTTCCATATTTGTTCTTTTCGTTGTTTTTAATTTGATAATAGGCTCTTCTGCCCCTGTTGCTTCGGGCGATCTGCAGAAGAGTTCTACAAATGGCTATAGCATTCATGCTTTGCCCATTCCAGATACACTATATTTTGCTGGAGAAAGAGTTCCTCTTGAGAAGAGCTATGTAAGTGAAAGTTATGACAGAGAGCTTCTGGTGAATACCTATTGGCAGTCTCAAACATTGCTTTTAATTAAACGTGCCAATAGATACTTCCCCATTATCGAGCCGATTTTAAAGGAACAGGGCGTGCCAGAAGATTTCAAGTATCTACCGCTTATCGAAAGTGGATTTATGGAACGAATTGTTTCACCTGCTGGCGCATCTGGGGTTTGGCAATTTATGTCTGCCACAGCTGGTGAATATGGTCTGGAAGTAAACAAAGAGGTGGATGAACGCTATCATCTTGAAAAAAGCACTATTGCTGCTTGTGAATTCCTAAAGAAGTCTTATGCTCGCTTTGGATCTTGGACGATGGCTGCAGCATCATACAATGCAGGTGTTCGAGGAATGAATCGTCAAATTGATAAACAGCAAGCAACCGATTACTACGAATTGTTGCTCAATGAAGAGACGGCTCGGTATGTTTTCCGAATTTTAGCTCTCAAAGAGATCTTGAGCCGGCCAGCTGATTTTGGCTTTCATTTAAAACCTGAAGATCTTTATCCAGCAATTCCTACTTTTGATGTGATTGTTATGGGCTCTGTACCTGATTTTGCTGAGTTCGCTGCCGATCACGGTGCTACCTATCGCGAATTTAAAGATCTCAATCCGTGGTTGCGTGAAACCTATTTAAGTAATCCATCAAAGAAAAGATATCTGATGAAGTTGCCTACTCCAGGCGCTTATGAGAAAGTGAAAAATAAAAAGTGAAGGTGAAATGTTGAAAGTGGGTAAGAAAGGGTTGACTCGATGGCTTTTTTTGAAAGTAACTAAAAACCTTTAATCCTAAAACGGCTCACTGAGTAGAGATGGATATTGATATTGGCGAAAGTCACCTCATCAACTAACAGTATATCACACTCTTATTAATTATCTGTCAATCTAACCCCTAATATCTAATCCCTATATCACCCTCACCACCTTATCCTCTTTTGCTATTATCTCACCAATAGAAACGGGTTCAATTCCGTTTTGTAGTAACAATGATTCAACCATTTCAATACTGTCTTCTTCCACCGCAATAAGCAATCCACCGCTGGTTTGTGCATCGCACAGAATATTTTTATCATCGGGGTGCGATAATGCAATTTTCTCTCCATAGCTATCCCAATTGCGTCGTGTTCCGCCTGGAATGCATCCTTGAGAAATGTAGTAGGGCACTTCTTTAAATATGGGCACTTTATTCATCTCGATGATGGCAGATAAGTTACTTCCTTCACACATTTCAGTAAGATGTCCCAACAGTCCGAAGCCTGTAACATCTGTCATGGCTTTTACACCTTCTGTTTTTGCCAATTCAGTGCCTAAATTGTTAAGTTTCATCATAGAGTTGGGTGCAATATTTTCATCTTCAGGTCTCAACTTTCCTTGTTTTTGCGCTGTAGCTAAAATACCTACGCCCAGAGGTTTGGTAAGATATAATTTACATCCTTTTGTGGCAGTATCATTTCGTTTTAGATGTTTCAGTTCCACTTGCCCAGTTACAGCCAATCCAAAGATGGGTTCAGGATTGTCGATGCTGTGGCCGCCTGCAAGTAAGATGCCTGCTTCGGTACATACTGCTCTTCCACCTTCCATTACTTTTTGGGCTACTTCAGCATTTAAAGTGTTGATGGGCCAGCCCAATATGGCAATGGCCATAAGAGGTGTTCCTCCCATGGCATAAACATCGCTAATGGCGTTGGTGGCTGCAATCTTACCAAAGGTATAAGGATCGTCTACAATGGGCATAAAAAAATCGGTGGTGCTGATTATCCCTGTGCCATTGCCCATATCGTAAACAGCAGCATCGTCGCGGCTGTCGTTGCCAACCAGAAGACGAGGATCGCTTATGGGTGCAATTTGAGTGTGAAGAATGGTGGTAAGTACTTTGGGAGATATTTTGCATCCACAGCCCGCGCCATGACTGTATTTGGTTAGTTTTATAGTTTCCATTAAAAGATTGCTTTTATTTTTAAGCTTGTGTGACTTGATTGTAACTGTGCAATAATTCTTTCCACATTTTCACTTGTATTGGTCGAAGAACATGGAATTATTACTGTTTTGGAAGAATCTCTATTTTGAAGTCCTTTCAAATAACTCTTATCGTAGTAGTGAAGAACGCGCAGAGCCACTTCATAAAATCTTCGTTCATCCAATAATTCTAAAGTCTTTTTGGTTTCTAAACCTCCTAACTTTTTAGAAATGCGAAGAACAGCTGCTTTTAGAGGCTCCACATTTTGAAAACTGTATTCAGAAGCCAGTAATTTTGCTCTTTCTTCACGTGGCACTTCTAAAAAGTAGTCGATGGCATTTCTGATTTGCTGAAACAAGGGTACCGGCATATTTACTTTGCCAATATTGAGACTTTCATCTTCAATAAATACAGGTTGTGTGGCGTCCATCTGCCAGTACTCTTCAAAAAGATTGTTTTCAAATTGCTCCGATGTGGGTTGTTGAAGCTGACCGATACCTCCAAAAGCTGAACCTTTGTGGCGTGCCACTCCTTCCAAATCAATCACCTGATGACCCATGTCATATAGCTGATGAAGGACGTGTGTTTTTCCACTGCCTGTATATCCACCAATCACGACCAGATTCCACGGTTTTTGAAAGAGCTTGATGACCATTCGGCGATAGCTCTTATAGCCGTTTTTAAGCAGCCACACCTCTTTAAATCCATTGTCCAAAAGGTGTTGAACAAAAGCTTGACTTCGCATTCCTCCTCGCCAACAATGAACCAATGCACGTCCATCTGGTGCAATTTTAAAACTCTCAGATATATAAAATTGAAGTTTAGGTGCTACGAGGGTTGTTCCCAACTCAACTGCTTGCTCGCGCGATTGCCGTTTGTAAACAGTTCCTACCCGTGCGCGCTCTTCATTGGTGAAAAGTGGAACATTGTAAGCACCTGGGATATGTCCTCTTTCATACTCTCCGGGTGATCTTACATCAATGATGGGAAGTGGTTTCCCCTGTTTATAGTATTCTGAAATAGTTGTAACTTGTAACATGGGGCAAAGGTAAAAAAAGCAACTAATTTAGGGCGAGGATGGATTATTAAAAGTAGAATTAGAAGGGATTTTTTTATTGCATTTTTATATCTACATATCCTTTTTAGCACTTAATTCTAATATAGAATGATATCATTGTGTTTATTAAGTCATTTTTATAGTTATAAACCACAGGTTTTAGACGACAAAGTTGTTGGCTTCACCTTGCGAGGAGAGCCATACAGGATGCTCCTAACGGACTTGAAATGCGTGCTTTGATTATAGATATACTGCTAAAATATAATTTTACAACTAAGTTCATTTCAATCAATTATTCAAAAAACGTGCTTTTAATAAGAATAGTTCTTGTGAAGTGCTCTGTTTTTTAGATAAAAAGAGTTTGTTGATTGTCTCCCTCTTCACTATAAACTAACTGCCCATCCACAATTCTGGCAGGTTGAGTATAGGGATGTTCTTGCAATTTATCTACACCCATAATATGCAATACCGACCATCCCTTCACTTTTAGATAATCGGATATCATGGAGCGATGGCACCTCCACCAAACGGCTTCTGAACACATATAAGCAGTAAGTTCTTCTATTGCTATTTGCTCCAATTGAACTACTGCTTTTCCAAACTCCTCTGTTTCCATATAATCGGCATATCCTTTAAAAGAGTCGTTGTGCCAGCGGGTGTTTTTCGAATCCCTTTTTACTGGTCTCCTGCCGCCCAAATTCAATAAGTGGATATATTCGATTCCATTTTCTTCAGCAGATATTCTTAAATTCTCTTTGTTGAAGTGCGGAAACTTGCGCGAGCCAGGAAAGCTCCGTACATCCACCAATGTTTTAATTCCAAAAGATTTCAGCATTTTGAAGAACTCGTCCAAGCTATGGGTGGAATGTCCGATGGTGTAAATAGTAGGTGCTTTCATAGAATCGGATTTTTTTGTTTTTGTCATATGGAACTTGCCAACATAATCATCCATCTTTGATAGAAATCCTTCCTATGGCTCGTTTCATAATAAACTATTCAATGTTAGAATATATTTATCGATGTATATTTGCCTCTCTTTGAATTTGTATTGCTGAATGTATCGTGGATGTTCAAGTGGGACGATACGCTCAAACATTTTTTCTTCTTTGTTTAACTTATGAATGAAGGTTGCATTCTTTTTTCCCAACACATAAACTTCGGATGTGTCTAATCCCAGTTCGATTTGTTCTTTTAATGATTGAATCATAAACTTCTTCACTTTGGTAAAAAGAAGTGAATCGTCGTAATAATTGGCATTTAGCCAACTGCCTGATTTCGCTTGGCGGATAATGGCTAAGGGAAAGGGAGAGTTGATATAAAATTGTTTGTAAAACTCTTTGGCACCCCCAAATTGCGTAATCATATCATACATAAAAACTGAAGAGACTTCGTGCGTACGTGCCGACTCCATCTTAATGCCGCAGACACTTTCCAATCGCTTTGTGTCGGTAAATGGCACACCCGTTACGCCAGCACCGTGGCGGCTGGGATTGATGCCAATAATAAATTTGCGCCGATCAAAATCATCGTAAAATTTATGATAAAACTGCTGTGATACCTCCATGGTTTCAGGGTTCTCTATAAAAGGGTTGATTACTTGAAAACCTTTTGGCAGTTCGCCGGAATGGTTTAGGTTGCGGTTATAATCAATGGCTCTATCTCCAAAGGTTTTCGACATGAAAATTTTGTTTATTTTTATTCAGACAACTCTTTGCGAAGATTCATTGATGAAGTGAAAGGAAAAAGTCTGCTCTGTTTTGTTCTGAATGATATCTACTTGTTTTCAACAATCTGTTTGAGAATTCTTATTTAACCCCTTGCATATATTTCTCGTAAGTGCTATCTATTATAGTTGCCAAATCAAAATCCAGTTGAGTAACACTTTTTTCTGAGTCGGTAGTCAATGCGATTTTTACCTTATTATAGGAATTGCTCCAATTGGGGTGATGATCCATTTTCTCTGCTTCCATTGCGATTGTAGTCATAAACGAGAAGGCTTCTACAAAAGTTTTGAACTTAACATCTCGCTTAATGGAGTTATCTTCAAATGTCCACTCTTTTAAATTACTCTTTAGAAATTTTGCAACTTCTATTTCTGATACTGCTTTTGCCATAATTTTCGTATTAAATGTTTGTATCTCTTCAACATATCCACGACTCGAATGTGTTCTTTAAATTAACAAAAAACAGCAGATAAATGTTTATATTTGGTTAGTATTCAATTTTTTGGAGGTTAAGATTATGCTATTCATTATTTTAAAAAGGAATCCATTATCTATTGTATACTGAACGAGGGGATAATAAGTCTTCTTTTTAGCAATCGTGAAAGATTTAAACGCGAATAGGGGCATATAAAATACAGAGTAA
>CAZJDS010000053.1:0-11332 GCA_964544795.1 uncultured Alkaliflexus sp.
TTTGCTACTTCGTTTCTGACTGCCGTGCGTTGGGACAGACACACTCTTTGACAAGTTTTGGCTTGCGTGTCGGCTGGTGCGACTTGGCAATGTGTGTGGCTGTGAAGCTTTGGCATTTCTGTCTGTTTAGTTGTTTTCAATGATTTTAATTTCTTCTTCGGTCAACTCATAAAGTTCATAAACCAATTGGTCTATTTGGTTTTCCAAGTCCGTTGTGTCTGCCGAATGGTCTTGAGCTTTCTTAGTCAATATTTGGTCTACAAGAGTTTCAATTTTCTCCTGTGTTTTAGTGTCTGCAAGTTTAATAGGAAGATTTTCAACCGATGAAATTCTTACTTGTGGGAAAATGTCACCGCCTTGTGAATTTGTCTTGCGATAATAGAACTTGAATAAGGTCGAATTGAAAAGCCCTAAAACAAATTTTGTTTTAAATCTTTTGTCTGTTATGTGGCAACTATGAATTGTTTGTTCGTAGTAAATTCCCTTTTCAGCATAGGTTGAGATAAGTTCTTTGCCAACCTTGCGATATATAATTTTATCTCTTTCAAATATTTTTTTGTCTCTCATCCAAAGCCCAGACCTTTTACCAGCTTGTCTTTTTATTTCTTGCTTCATCATTTCTTCGGGTTTGTAATTAACCCAAACATCGGTTGTGCCTAAATGAAATCTTGAAAGGTTCTTACCGAAATAAAGTCTGTGACTGTCCTTGTCTATCTTTTTATCTATAAACAAAAGGTCTTTAATTGCACCAGCTACAATTCCGTCCTTAACTTCTGCAATTTCCTTTACCTTTAAAGTATCTGCTTCAATTTTTGAAATTAGATTGTCGAATTTGGTACTAATTTCTAATCGGAAAATAATCTCCTTATCGTTTAATATGCTTGATACTTCTGTTTCCGATAGTGATTGTAATTCCTGCATTGTAATTTTAAATGCCTTATATTTTGCTTTTGTTGCAGGATAATTTTCTACGATTACACTATCTACTTGAGCATCTTCAAAAACCTTGTCGTCAATTTTCACAACGGTTACTCCGTGATTATCGCAAACTATTTTACGAGCCGTAACAAATTGTTTGTTGTTTAAAAACTTCCCAGGAATAATGTAAGTGAAAACACCAGTTGGCTGTTTTATTTGCATCGCTTTCTCAATGAAAAGAGAATACAAGTCAAATCTTCCAGTTGCAGTTTTGTAAATGGTTTCGTAAAATCTTCGATAGTCCCAAGTAATATCTTCAATGCCGATATATGGCGGATTTCCAATAACCACATCAAAGCCTACAAAATCGCCATCATCATTCAGCACTTCAGGAAATTCAAAACGCCATTCAAACGCATTATCAAAAATTACATTTGACTCTATTGATTCACGCTCTGCTTCAAGTTTTTTCAATTTTTGCGTTGCCTTCTCTAAATCTTTGAATAATTGTTTATTCAACTTTTCACCCCATTGTTTTTGAGTGTTGATTTCGGTTGCAATTTTATCAACTTTCCCACGGGCTGAACTAATTTTCTTTTTGAATGGGTTATCAATATTGGTCTTAAAATCCGATTTAATGTCGGCAATCAGCCGTTCCATTTCTCTTTTCTGTTCCTTGCTTTCTGCATTGCGGTAAGTGGCAACGGCTATTCGGTAACTGTCAATGATCCACTTACTTTTTTTTAAGGCTTGTTTTAGGTCGGCATCAATGGCAAAACGGCTCACCATAATCATAACTATTTTACTTTCTGCATCATAAGTTCATCTATTTTCAGTAAAGCTATTGTTCCACTGAGAAAAAGGTGCTTCTGAAAATTTTATCTCCTCTCCTTTACCCATCATTTTAACTTCTTGAGGTTTTTAAGATGGCTCTACCTTGAGAATCAAACGAGAGTTCTCGGGTGTAAATTTACCTTTTGACTGATAAATGGAAACAATCAATTGATCCTCCGTCCACGACTGTTTAATCACAGTCTCAGCAAATATCCCCTTTTGATAATCTAATGATTTTCCATCGTCTTCATACAATAAGAAAGAACCTTCGCCAGGAAATAGATGCAAAGTTAAAGGATCTACCTTTTTCTCTGGATTAATCAAATGAGACCGTCATCTTTATCTTGAAATGTTTAGAATCAAGAAACTATTTCATATAAAACACCTCATCCAAAAAAATAGTAACTGGTGAATTGTCTGGATTAGTTTCCATTATGTCTGCCATATAAGCCCACCATTTTTGCACGATAGGGTTTGTGCCAATATCTTGTGAAGACTGATCTCCCGACTGTTTTTGACTGGCAAAAAGGATATTGGTTTCCTCATCAAGAAAGATGGAATAGTCATAAACGCCTGTAGAGCGAATAAGATCAGCCAGCTCAGGCCAAATCTCATCATGCCGCTTTTTATATTCCTCTTTAAAGCCAGGTTTCAAAAACATTTTAAATGCAGAACGTTGTGCCATAAAACCAAATTTAACAGTTGATAAACAGTACTTCTCAAATGACCAATCATCTATAAATTTATAGCGATCCTATAAGATAATCATTATAAGTCAAAAATAAGGAGATATTAGATACACATCAATACACAAATTGGCTTTTTCTTTTAACTTTTTGATACAGAATTTAAAAAAGAAAGATACCTATCTTTAAATTTCTTAGAACAACTTCTTCCAAATAAAAAGCTGTACACACCATGTGAACAGCTTTTTATAAAAGATAATTTTTAGTGTAAAACTTACTTGATGCTATTTATGGTACGAGATTAAAAAAACTAACTTCAATCTAACTCTCTAACATATCGAGATTCTGGTAAAACCGAATAAACATCAGGCAGCCCACCATGGTCAATCTCAATACGATCTATAATTACACCAGGATCGGGGATGCTTATTCTTAACATTTGCTTACCGCCTGAAGAAAGTCTATGATGGGTAGTTATCTGCGTATTGTTGCTCAACACATTCAGTTTCCACTCTTCACTACGACCATAGGTTTCAAAGGACTTGGTCTGTTCCTCGTCATTATTAACTGACACATTAATACGTAATCCATATTCCTTATTTACAGGATGGGTGGGTAGAAGATGTACGTGCACCACTATATTTCCACCCTTTGGCGTATGAAAATAATACTCCAACATTGAAGAATCTTCTTTGTTCTTCTTACTGTTTGCAATGGGATTCGTCCAAACTGAGTTTCCACTATACCCCAAGCCACTCAAAACCTCCAATGGAAAGAAACCATCTTTTTTACGAGAGAAGTTTTCAGCATAAATTGAGAGATAGCCATTTTCTTCAACAAACAAAGGTGTATCATTGTCTTTGGGAAGAGTAAAATTATCGGCAGAAACAGAAAGGCCAATACTTTTACCATCCTTAGACTTAAAAGTAAGCTTCCCATTGGAACGCCCCTCTTTTTCTAATGCTTCCCAATCGATAGAAACCCAAAGACGCTTTTGCTTCTGGCCCATCGTGTTTTTCAATTCACCTTGATCTTGACTTATTTTTATCCACTCGTGTGAAGTTTCCACCGACCAATTGACTTCTTGGTTTCCTTTCATAAATAGATCTACAAAAAAGGAGCGATCTGTCATTCGATTGAATCGAGGCAACTCCAAGGGTCCTTTGACATCAGAAGTACGACGAATCTCCTCATCTCCTTCCACAGCAACTCCCCAACCACTCTCATAAAACTTCCATTGAGGCACTACAGGTGGATCAAATACGGGCAAAGAGCGTGGAGCTTCATACATCATCCCCTTCCACTTTCCATCGGCCATTTCGTTATTAAAATAATTGGTTCCCAACAGAATACTATCGTATGCCATTTGAGCCAATTGCGCATAATCATTGGCTGAGGCTCGCCCTTGGGCAGCATATTTATATGCTTTTTCTAAATAAAGAAATTTTTTATTTAAATAACCCGCATTCACAACGGGATAAAGAGTCAATTGATAAAATGCGTCGTGCAATTTTTTGGGAACCAAAAGCTCAATTTCTCGAGCTTTATGGGCCAAGCGATCAAATTCATCAACACGTTTTTGTGCTTCATCACCTGCCTGAAAATGATTGTATTCTGTGAAATGAGTTTTACGAGTTGGCTCAGTTTGGCTCCAGCCCATGAATTCGGGTCGTCGCTCAAAATTAATTTGATAATAGTCCCACATCAAATCAGCTGTATTCGTACCTATTACCTCCCCAAAAATATCTTTATACCACTGCGCGTGGTGTTTCTTTTCAGTCAAAGGCAGATTAAACGCATCCGTATTATAGGCCATATCTAAAAAGAGAGAAATATTGTATTCAAGAGGCTTCAAATCCCCTACATTGGCCACCCAAATTTCCTTGGATTGGAACCAAGCTGCTTTTATCATCTCCTCACGAATGAGCGATGGATGGGTAGAGCTAAGCCACAAGTAATCATGCGGACGCCCCCAATAAGACAAGTGGTAATAAATGCCACTTCCGCCTACACGCTTTTGATCCTCATCATTTGAGAACCTTTTAACATAACCATAATTGTCATCGGGCCAAACCAAAGTGATATCATCGGAAAGTTTCAACCCCGCATCATATATATCCAACACCTCTTTATATGCTGTGAAAGCTTGGGGAACTTGAGTTTCATCACTATTTACATGTACTTTAAGCATTTTTCTTTGCTCATCAATTACCTCAGTTAATGCCTCTATTTGCTCGGTCATAGAACTGGCACCTACCATTCCAGAATCATGAATGCCACGCATACCCAAGGTATAAATACTTTCATAGTCACGACTTTCTGAGACACGCTGATCCCAATAATTCAGGACACTTTCTCGATTTGAGAAAAAATTAAAACTGCCGCGCTCACTGCTTTTCCATTCATCCACATTGTTACGCAACATAGGCTCAGCATGTGAAGTACCTACCACAATACCATAAGCATCGGCCATTTTAGGATTGTCCAAATTGCTGTAAAAAGCATTGGTACATGGATGCATCGCAGGCCAAATAAAATTGGCTTTTAATCGTAAGAGCAATTCAAAAATCTGAGCATACGTTTTTGGCCCAATATTGCCAATCTCTGGCTCAAAAGTTTGTGAAGCCCAAGGATTTAAACCCCAACACTCATCGTTGAGAAAGATTCCACGATATTTTACAGAAGGCTCTTGAGAAGTAAAATCAATTTCAGATATTGAAAGTTTATCTACCTTTTCAGGCACAACATCTGCCCACCAATACCATGGAGAAACACCCAACTTTCGTGATAATTCTAAAGCGCCATAAGCCGCTCCTCTTCGATCGGAGCCTGCAATGACCATCGTTGATCCAGAAACATTTGGCATCTTTTTCAAAAATCGCCATGCGTATTTTTCCCAACTACCTGAGAGTGAAGAAAGATCAACCTTCCCTTCTTTCACCAACTCTGAGATGAAACGACTCTCACTTATACTCCCAATTAGAATAAGATTCCCTTTAATCGTATTAAAATCATTCTTCACTTGAGGGCGAATTCCTGTAAGACGTTCAATATCGTCGGCCAATAAATTTGCAGCAATTTGTACCGTTTGAGCATCAGAAGCATCAAAAACAATGGTTACTGAATTTCCCCCTTGAACAATTTGAAATTTTTTCTGAGCATAAACTTGAAAGTTTGAAACAAAAAAAATAAAAAATAAAACAATTAGCTTTTGCATGAATTATATTTTTGAAATTTGTTACTTGTTTATCTCACTAATTATCTAATCGCGTAAAAGTTTGAACTTCAGAAAAAATATTTTTCTCTATAATATCTTTAAAGTCACGTTTTGATGGATTGATAATATATTCTGAGGTTTTCGAATCTTCTTGAATCACCTTTTCAACCCTGACAATTTTTTCCAATCTACGAATTAGAGCCTCCTCATTATTACCAAGATTGATATATGAAACATGTAAATTTTCATTTTTCTGATTGATCAAAACAACATCCCACAAACCTTCGCTTTTTATACTAAGGATATAATACCCTTTATACTTTTTAAGCACCGCATCACCCAACTCCAGATCTAAATCCGATGTGACCAAATACTTTTCCTCCCCTTCATATATAAAAAAATTGTGGTTAACAACAAGTGTGTCCATATCATTATCCACATAAAGGCCTATCAATGATTTGGGGAAAGACTTTAGCAGCCTCACATTAACTGGCTGAGGTTCTTTAAACTTTACTGTTGAACATCCAAATAACAGCAACACGGTGAATAGTAAAATAAATTGAGAGAGTTTCATGGTAAGATTGTTTATGAGACATAATTGCTAATGACCGTAATTATACAAAAGATTGTTTTGTACATAATAGCCATTTTGGAAACAACTTAAATTTAGTTGCTTTTAAATCCTTATCCAATTGAGAATGAAAAATTAACAAATCAAAAACAATAAACCCATCCCACTTATTTCAAATTCAAAATCACATCCTGTTTCCTAAAAGCAGAAATTACCTGCAGAATTGAAACACTTTCAAATTGAGGAATTCAAAGTTGCATTTTAGAAACCCAAAGATAAAGAGGAACAAATCAATAGGCAATGTAGAAAATGGCACTTTGCTTTAACTTTTTGACACACTACTTTATAGTTTTTGCATTACATCTTAATTAAACTTGACTGCAATAAAAAGGCGAGGCCATTCAAAAATATGAACAACCTCGCTCTTCTAACTATTATAAGATGGCAACATATTCAATAGCCACTCATCTCATCAATATTCACAATAAATTAATTAGCTCTTTTTTACATACTGCGTAATAATTACAATATGCTGGCCATCCACTCGTCCTTCAATAAATTCTGCATTGTTGGGATCTAATCGAATACCTCGAACGTGAGTTCCACGTTTGGCAGTGAAGCCACCTCCCTTAACATTCAAATCTTTTATCAGAACCACATTGTCGCCATTTTGAAGCACATTTCCATTACTGTCAATGTGTTTAATGGCATCTTCATCTGACTCATCTTCAACTCCTAATTTAGCCCATTTCAAAGTCTCTTCTTCAAGATAGAGCATATCTAACAATCCTTGTGGCCAGCCTTCGCTTTTCAAGTGATTCAACATACGCCAAGCCACCACCTGAACCGCTGGAACCTCACTCCACATGCTGTCGTTGACTGGATTAATCTTCTCTGAATCTGTCAATTGTTCGTGACAAGTGCCACAAACCATTACATAATCCTCCGCACTATTGCTTTGTGGAGGAGTTACTTCAAAAGTAGCCAGATTGTCAGTTGCTCCACACAGCTCACACTTGGAGTCGCTTCTCTCGGTCAATTCTTTTTCAAAACTCATATTCAAATATCTATAATTTCAGAAAGCACAAAGATAGGACTTATCTATTATGAAATCTAATTTCCGTTTACACAGAGTCTTTGAAATAGATTCTCACTATTATTATGGGGAATTGAATTAAATACTCAATATCAACTTAAATGGCCTTTATAAAATAGAAGAGATAAAAAAAACCGCGATTATGGTCGCGGCTCTTATTTTATACTAAGATTCCTTCAATTACACAATGGCATCTAATTTTGAAGCCAATATGGTTTTAGGAACAGCACCTACTTGTTTGTCAACGACTTCGCCATTCTTAAAAAACAAAATGGTTGGAATATTACGAATTCCAAATTTCACTGAAATCTCTGGATTGCTATCTACATCCATTTTTGTAACAACCGCACGATCTTTGTATTCATCGGCTAGCTCTGCTACAATGGGACCTACCATACGACATGGCCCACACCACTCGGCCCAAAAATCGACCAGAACAGGTTTGTCTGATTTCAAAACCAATTCCTCAAAACTTGCATCAGTTACTTCAATTGCCATAATTATCTAGTTTATAGAAAATGTTATTAAAATACGATGAAACTAATTCATCGTAAAAATTCTTTGAGTAGAGTTTATCTTTTAACACTAAAACCGTGCCGTTGTTCAAAGGTAAACATTTTATCAGAAAATCCTTATCTTATCTTCGGCAGATTTTTTAAGACAATGACATCTGAATTTGTGGTCTTTCTTCAAAGAAGTTAATTAAATCAGGACTTAGACTTACCATTACGGATCGAGACAAAAGTTGAATTTGATGACGCTCATCCTCTTCATCATATACTTGGAAAAAGAGAGTTACTTTGCCCCTATTTTCCATGGTTATATGAGCCAACTCAGTAACCACCTCATCTGTAAGCTCCTGTAAGGGGATTGATAACTTAAGACTACGAACTGTATCAAGAATAGACTCTAATAGTGATATATAATTAACCTTAGTTTCCAACTGATCTGGGTCGAACCTTCTGGGCTGGACACGTCCTTTAATCATCAAAAACATACCCGAGCGAAGATAATTGCCAAAATCAACATAATCTCTGCCAAAAAAGGCAAAGTCGTGGCTCCCACTATAATCTTCTAAAGTAAGAATTGCAAAAGGGCTTCCTTTCTGCCGGGTTACTCCTTCACGAACATTGGTAACCATTCCACCGACAGCAAATTCACGGCCTTTAATAGCCTCCAAATCTTGAAACTCTTTCAACTCTATATTACAATAGTTCCTTAGTTCCAGATGGTATTGATCCAACGGATGCGCAGAAATATACATACCCACCAACTCCTTCTCACGATCCAATTTTTCAAGAGTGGTGAATTCAATACACTCTGGTGCTAAGGGCTTATGAATCTCCACCTCCATGTCCATTGCACCAAACAAGGAGTTTTGTGATGAGACTTGATCGGATTGAAACATATTCCCGTAACGTAATAATCGTTCAATAAAGGTTCCCTCTTCACCGGGTAGAGAGGCCAAGTATTGTGCTCTATGCCATTTTCCCAAATCATCAAACGCTCCAGCCCCAGCCAAAGCCTCCATCGCTTTTTTACTTATCACCTGAAGGCTAACTCGCTCAACAAAATCATAAACATCTTTAAAAGCACCATTTTTATTGCGCTCACTAATAATCTCATTTACCACTCCCTCTCCTACGCCTTTTATGGCAGCCATCCCAAATCGTAAAGCTCCTTGCTTGTTCACCATAAACTTTAGGAAACTTTCATTTACATCTGGTCCAAGAACCTCAATGCCCATGCGTCTGCACTCATCCATGAAGATAGATATCTTGGAAATATCATTCAAATTACGACTCAAAACACCCGCCATAAACTCTGCAGGGTAGTGTGCTTTTAGAAAAGCTGTTTGATACGCCAAATTGGCATAGCACACCGAATGCGATTTGTTAAAGGCATAACTGGCAAATGCTTCCCAATCTTTCCAAATCTTGTTGATTAACTCATCAGGCGTTTTTTCTTCTTTCTTACAACCCTCAATAAATGCTGGATTACTTTTACAGCCTGAGTCAAATTTCTCTTTCAACTCAGCCATAAGACGCATATCTTTTTTTCCCATGGCCTTTCGCAAGGTATCTGATTCACCTCTTGTGAATCCAGCCAGCGCTCTGGCTAAAAGCATCACTTGCTCTTGGAAAACTGTAATCCCATAAGTTTCTTTCAAATAGGACTCCATCAACGGATGATCATAATGGATAGTCTCTCGACCATGCTTACGCGCCACATAATTGGGGATATACTCCATTGGACCTGGACGATAAAGTGCATTCATTGCCACTAAATCTCCAAATTTATTGGGTTGGAGTACCTTAAGATACTTCTTCATACCAGCAGACTCAAACTGAAAAATAGCCGTAGTCTCTCCTTTACTAAAAAGTTGAAAGGTCTTCTCATCTTCATAAGAGATGTCATCCAGATCTGGTGCTTCTCCTTTTGATAACCTGATAGCTTCAAGAGCTTCCTTTAAAATAGAGAGCGTTTTTAGGCCCAAAAAATCCATCTTTAATAGCCCAATGGATTCAACCAACGTTCCTTCGTATTGAGTCACCAACAGTTCGGCTCCTTTGGCCGGCATAAGAGGGATGTGTTCATCCAATGGATCACGACCTATAAGCACACCACAAGCATGCACACCTGTGTGACGCACCGAGCCTTCCAAGTCACAAGCCAACTCGAGCGTCTTTAAAAGCACTCCATCCTCTTCATTTCTCCCTTTCTGTATTTCCTCCGCAAATATTTGATAAATCTCAAATTTAGATGCAAGTTTATCATTATTTGCCGATCTTGCTTCAGAGATCCTCTTATTAATATAGGTTATAGCTCCCTCCAAAGATCCCTTCTCTTGCTCCATTTTCAAAACCTCATTGTATGCATTAGAAAGTTTGGTACCTGGACGTTCAGGAATTCTTTTTGATATACGATCAGTTTCTGATAAGGGAAGTTTTAACACACGCCCAACATCTTTGATGGCTGATTTTGCAGCCATAGTCCCAAAAATACAGATATGCGCCACTTTATCATGTCCATATTTATCAGCCACCCATTTAAGCACCAATTGACGACCATCATCATCAAAATCAATATCTACATCGGGCATGGAGATACGGTCGGGATTAAGGAAGCGTTCAAAAAGCAAATCAAATTTTATAGGATCGATGGAAGTAATACCCACACAATAGGCTACTGCTGAGCCCGCTGCCGAACCACGACCAGGGCCAACCAAAACATCCATTTCTCGCGCTGCATTTATAAAATCTTGAACAATAAGAAAATAGCCAGGAAACCCCATTGTTTTCACCGTTTCCAGTTCAAAATCAATTCGCTCTTTTACTTCATCTGGAATTGGGTCTCCATATTTTTCCTTTGCTCCAATATAAGTCAGATGTTTTAAATAATCTGCCTCCAGCTTAACTCTAAGCAAATGATTATAATCGGCTCCTAACTTTTCATATCGTTCTTCACCATATTCTTTTTTAAGGTCCTCAACAGAAAATTGAGATTGATACTCTTCATACGTTGCAAAATCGTCAGGAATTGGGAATAGGGGCATAATAGGATCAGAATTAATTTCATAATCCTCCACTTTCTCAGCAATCTCTTGGGTATTTCTAAGTGCTTCAGGTACATCAGCAAAAAGCTGATTCATCTCCTTTGTAGTTTTAAACCACTCCTGTTGAGTATAGCGCATACGCGACTCATCATCCACATCTTTACCTGTATTCATACAGATCATGATGTCATGCGCTTCGGCATTATTTGCATCGGCAAAATGGACATCGTTTGCAGCAATCACCTTAACATCCAACTCCTTTGCCAGCTTAAGTAGCTTTGCATTAACTTCCACTTGATGAGAATAAACAGCTTCACGCATTCTCAGATCTTCAGAAGGGTGCCGCTGAAGTTCAAGATAATAATCCTCGCCAAAAATGTTTTTGTACCACAAAATAGCTTCGCGCGCGCCATCCAAATCTCCTTGCATAATTTTTCGGGGAACTTCTCCTCCC
>CAZJDS010000054.1:0-11241 GCA_964544795.1 uncultured Alkaliflexus sp.
GCTGATAATATTTACCTGACCACCAAGTTCGTCAGGTCTTATTTGTGAAAATGCTGTGATAGAGGTTGCCAAAATAAAAGCAACCAAAATTATTCTTTTCTTGATAATCAATTTCATAGTTAATTTATTGGTGTTGATATACCGTTTTCTGTTGATTTTTATACTCTATTAATAAACTCTTTTTTTTGGGTTATATTATGGTAAGGCCATAATTTTATGAGTTAATTGTGTTTTTTTGCCTGTGGAAGATGAAATATGGAACCTGATAAGATAAAAACCTGATTCTTTAATTCCTAATGTTGTCAAAGATAAGGGAAAAGGTTGAATAAAGTTATTGGCAGCTACTTTTTGCATTGTAAGAGAGCCTGTAGCTTCCCCTGTTGGTTTAAACCCGGTGATGGTAATGTCCAAAACAGAATTACCTTCACGAGTTTCGAAAGAGATAGTATTTGTGACATCCCACTTCGTAGGATTAGGATACCATTTGAAATTCTCGATGGCCAACTTTTTTCCATTGGATACTTCAAAGTGTAAAGTTGCAATGGAGGAATTGTTAAAGTTGTCCCATGCTTTTAAACTAAATTGATGTTTACCCGCAGGTAATGAGGGAAGTTGATAAATAGCTCTTCCACTACGATAGGTTCCTTCATCGGCTTGGTAGTAATCGTTCAATAGGATGGGATTAGCAATGTCGTCATTTAATATTAAGACAAGGTCATGCCCTATACCAGAACCTGAGGTGTTGATTCCTGACTTGTCTGATAATTCTGCATATAAGATGGGTCGATTTCCTGTAAGATCTCCATTAGAGAAATTGGTGTGATCCAAATAGAGATTAATCTTAGGTCCCTCGTCATCTTCTTCGGCCTTTGGATTAAAACCACCCACAATAAAATCGGTAAATGACCCCATGGCATCTTTTCCATCATCTGATACTGCATAATAACTAATTCTTCCAAAGTCAAGATTGTATCTAATATCGAAAGGAACCATAAATTCCACATTAAATTTTCCTTGGTTAACCTTTCCTTTTCCTTTGAATAGAATATTAGGATACTGAGAAAACTCAAAAGGAGTTTGGCCTTTATTCCCTTTGGTTTTTACAGTTTGGGCTTTGTCATAAACGGTGATGTCAACAGTACCCTTAAAATCGTGTAGAATGGTTCCTTCATTGTCAGTAATCTCTGCCTCAATAGAAGCAACAGAAAGTGCTTTAAGTGTATCAAGTGTTTCTCCTACTGGATTGGAGTTTATCTTTATTGTATTAATTTTATTTTCGGGATAGATAAGTTTTAATGCAGGATCACCTAAAAGAACAAAATTTAGTTTATTAATGGTTGATCTAGTCTCGTTCTTAGTGTTTTTTATAATATCACCAAATGAGGGTCTTTTGTTTCCAGAAATAGGTTCAAAAACATGGTTGAAAAAGGCATTGTTGAGTTGATAATTTAAGCTTGAGTAGGCTAATCTGGTCGTACTTAATAAGGCAATACCTCCACCATTAGGGTTCAGAAAGACCTCTTCCCCTGCCGAAACATTATTGGGGTCGTCAAAACGGCTAAACTCACAAGTAGCGGTTACAAATAATGGCAGTTGATTGTGATTCTTCCAATTTTGAATAGTGGCTGTGGTGATAACCAATTCGTGAGACAATCCATTGACGCCGCCATGTCCGATGTAATTTACGAGCATGGTTCCGTTGCCTATTGTTCGATCAATGGCATCTTGTGCTTCGGGGTATCTATCGTTTGCGGTTTTGGTAAAATTATCCAGATAGATCTTTTCTATTTCGAAATCTGAGTGGTTAGTTTTCACCTTTTCTGCCAACTTATCTGAATCGCCCACATGAATATTATTATCTTCATCATCGCCAATAAATGTTATTTTTTTGCGCCAACTTCCATGTATCTGATTCTTGAGATAGTTTTTTACCTTGTCCACTGCAATTTGAGCGTCTTTAGTTGTTCGAACTGGGAATCGACCGATTCCAATTCTCAACATATTGGAGGCATCATTTGAGCCCGCCATTGGATCTAAAAAGCCATAGTAATCATCCGTTACATAGGATTGCGATTGGTGTATGGAGTTTTCGGATTGATAAGCTGGAATCCAAGTATGTTGCTTGGGGTCATTTGATGAACTATTGGAATAATAACCATTTCCAAATAAGAGCAGATACTTTGGTTGCTTTGACGTATCTTCACCTGCCCGATCATATAACATTCGCATGAATGACCGTATAGCTGTGGGATCTGTGTGCCCCCAAGAGAACTCATTATATATTTGTTCTGGAGTTACGATCACTGGATTGAGTTGGCTATACGTACGATGCAAATCGGCCAGTTGATCTGCATAGGTTCGAAACTCTTCAGGAGCAACTATGACATAATCTGAGGCTTTTATCGAATGCAGGTTTTGGTTGGGTATTTCGCCCACCACTTTTGGAGTTGGTAAAGCTGTATTGGGATTAAATGCAACAAAAGTTTTTAGTTCAGAAACCTCTGAAATAAAAGTGAGGTTCGTTCCATTCTTTTGGACCTCCATATTTTTAGGGGATGTACTATCGGTAACATTCCAAACTAATGTTTCGGAAGAGCTATTGGCAATAGAGAATCGAGCAACATCGCCATACTTAACACTTTTCACATCTCTAAAAACAAGTTGATTCCCTTCTATTTTAAGTTTTGCACGTGCATTAATAGAAAGATAATCTAACCAAGCGGTTGATGATGCGCCCGTACTTGCATAGCGTACTTTCAAATTTAGTTGAGAGTTGTTGCTTATAAGCTGTGAGTAAGATTGGCTTTCTCTTGCATAATATCCTTCATTATCATTTAAATTTACCTTGGGCAACAGTAGGGACGTAATTTCAGCAGACTCCTCATTTGCATATACCTTTATATGACTGGGTTCACTGCTTCTTGCTGCCGCTGCAATGGATAGTTTGATTGGCTGATTGGTAATCAGATTTGGAATTTCGAAATTAAAGATCCTTTCAGAGTTCGCTATATTTGAGAAAATTTCTCCGAATTGTTTTCTTCCTGATTTTTTTCCTATCGGCAAAATATTCAGCAAGTTTTTTTCATGAAAATCTAAAAAGTCAAACTCTGTGACTTCTGTAGTAACAATCGAACTTTGATCTATTTCTGCTTGAACTCTTGCAGGAGCGGATGTTTCTGATAAAAAATAAAATGACTTTTGGGAGTATATGTGAAACTGGTGATCGAAGTAGTTGTTTAATTTATTCCATCTCCAAGAAACAGGTCCATTTGCATAAAAATAGAGCGCATTGTCAGTATGCCATATCGACAATTCTGGAAGATCATCTGGTCGGATTTCACTATTGCTTACTGGAATCATCTGTCCACCATATCCATAGACACCTATCTTATTGGGATTTGAAAACCCCCAAGAAGAGAGTGTAGAATAAGGTATCTTATGGATGCCAGTTTCTTCAACACTTATTTTCAGCCATTTACCTTGTGCTAAAACAGAATTCACTTTGTAATCGGCCAAGGATGGGTTGGATGATTGAGCGATAATCTGACCATTTATAAAACAGAATGCGACCGTAATGATGTAAATAAATATCTTCCTCATTAATCTTCCTATATTTGTACTTAATATAACACTAAGTATACCAACTTAGTTTTGTTTTTTAATTTTTAGTGCAAAATTACTATTTTAAGGTAAAAACGTCTAAACGCTTTAAAAATTGTACATTGTAAAATTGCTGCTATTATCTGATGATACGGAGGCAATATTACCACTAATTATTTCGTTCTTACTTTTAGAACATATCTTTTTACATAAAAAAGAACAATTGTAACTATGTTACTATAACCTTTTTTCTAATTTTGCAGTATAAAGTTGAAGAATCAGATTTTTATTAAGTAATAAAACATATTATTAGTTGTCTGTAGTACAATCAAGTATTCAAGAACATAAGCTATGAGATTTAAATTCAGTTTGTTAATTGCTGCCACGCTCAGTATCACTTTGGTTTCATGCGGTGGATCTAAGAAGAGTAAATCTTCCGTCACTGGTTGGGAGTACAATTCTACTAAAAATGGTGGATTTGAATATAGAGCCGACTTTGAACAGGAAAAAGGACCAGGACTTGTATTCATTGAGGGGGGAACCTTTATTATGGGACAAGTGGACGAAGATGTAATGCGTGAGTGGAACAATAAACCTCGTCGTGTGACAGTTCCTTCGTTTTACATGGATGAAACTGAAGTAAGAAATGTCGATTATCGTGAATATCTCTATTGGATTAATAGAGTATTTCTTGACTATCCCGAGGTCTATCGAAATGCAATGCCCGACACATTGGTTTGGCGCCGTCCTTTGGCTTACAATGACCCATTGGTGGAAAATTATTTAAGACACCCTGCGTATAGCGAATATCCTGTGGTAGGTGTAAATTGGCTTCAAGCGAGAGATTTCTGTGCTTGGAGAACCGATCGTGTAAATGAGATGATTTTAGTGGACAAGGGAATAATGGAGTTTGATCCCAATCAGCAAAATGAGGATAACTTTAATACAGAAGCCTATTTGTATGGTAAGTATATGGGAACAGACGGAAAGCGTCCCATGAAGGATCTTGACCCAAACAATGATTACCGAAGAGTTCGTGCTGACGACGGGATATTGCTTCCAAGATATCGACTTCCAACAGAAGCCGAATGGGAATATGCAGCTATGGGATTGGTTGGAAACTCAAGTTCAGAGCGGTTAACCAATCGTAGGATTTATCCATGGGATGGTCATGTTGTTCGGAATGCAAGTAAAAAAGAGCGCGGACGTATGATGGCCAATTTTGTGAGAGGTGCTGGTGATTACATGGGTATGGCTGGTGCATTGAACGATGGTGGAGACATTACAGTTCCAGTTAACTCCTATTATCCCAATGATTATGGCCTTTACTGTATGGCTGGTAATGTGAATGAGTGGGTGGCCGACGTTTATCGTCCTCTCTCTTTCGATGATATAGACGAGTTCAGTCCATTCCGTGGTAATGTTTTCCAGACTAAGAAGTTGGATGAAGAAGGAATGGTGGTAGATAAAGATCAATATGGTAGAATCATTTATGAGAATGAGACATCTGAAGATATTCAAAATCGATACAATTACCGTCAAGCGGATAATATTAATCATTTAGATGGAGATGCTATAACCAATATTGGTACTGGTGGTGGATGGACCGAATCAGAAGGAAATACAAATACGATGTACTCTGGAGGAATTGGTGAGTTGAGCAGCTTGATTTCTGATTCCAGTTATGTTTACAAAGGAGGAGGATGGAGAGATCGTGCCTTTTGGTTAAGTCCTGGAACACGCCGATTCTTAGATGGAAGAGAAGCACGGGATGATATTGGTTTCCGTTGTGCAATGACGCGCGTAGGAACTCCTTCTTCAAAAAAACGGTAAATTATTGCCTGTTGAGATGGATGTCCATCTGAAGTTTTAATCTTTAAATAGACAGTTATAAAAAATACGAACCCCAAGAGAATTAAATTCTCTTGGGGTTTTTTTGATATTTTTTTCAAATTCATATTTATTGCTCGCGAAAGTATAGTGTCATTTTAGGAAAAGAGATTCATTTTCTCCTGTTTTGTAGGAAATTACAATTTATTTGAGTATATTCTCCTTCCCTTAAACTATAGTAGTTGCGTGATAATACTTAGAATGGAGATTTGTAACCCTTTTTGTAAGATCTTCTTTGTCATTTAAGTCTCCTGAATTTGTTTTGAAATTTTTATGAAGTTTTGATAACACATTTCAACAAACTCAATAGCCATACTCTTTTTTTAATAATGCTGCTTTAGTAAATATGAAGTTTGTGGTTGCTGATTATAAAGTATTGTCCTATTTGTTGTCGTTAAAAGGGAGAACTGTTAGTATACAGCTGCTTAAGCTGGTGTCAATATCTAATTTGCAGAATATAAATTAAATTTTTTTAAATATGAAAATTGCCTATATAGGAACTTATCCTCCACGTGAGTGTGGTATTGGAACTTTTACAAAGAATCTTTATCAATCAATGATTGATGGGGACAAAACTGTTGACGGATTTATCGTAGCAATGAACGATTCCGATGAGACTTATAATTATCCTGAGGAGGTAAAGTTAACTATTAGACAAGAACATCAGCGTGATTATTTAGAGGCCGTAAAGTTTATTAATTTTAGTGATGCTAATGTTTGTGTTTTGCAACATGAGTTTGGCATTTTTGGTGGGGATAGTGGAGTGTACATTCTTCCCCTGTTGCATCGATTAGAAATCCCTCTCATAGTGACCCTTCATACTATCCTTAAAGAGCCGTCATACAATGAGAAAGAGATACTGCAAAAGATCTGTAAAAAGGCTCATAAAGTGGTGGTGATGAGCCTTAAGGCTATTGAGTTTTTGGTGGATATTTATGGGGTTGATAGGTCTAAGATTGAGCATATTGAACATGGGGTGCCTGATCTCCAGTTTAATCAGGAACAATCCAAGCATGAATTTCGGCTTGAGAACAGGAAGGTGATATTAACATTTGGTTTTGTAAGCAGAAATAAGGGAATTGAGACGGTTATCAATGCTTTGCCAGCAGTGGTTGAAAAGCACCCCGAAGTTCTTTATCTCGTGTTGGGGAAAACGCACCCAGGAGTTCTTAAGCATTCTGGAGAGGAGTACCGTACCTATCTTCAGAAATTGGTGAAAACTCAAAATCTGACAGATCATGTCGTTTTTTTGAATGAGTTTGTTACACAAAAAGAGCTTTTTAAATATCTTTCTGCCTCAGATATATATGTAACACCCTATTTAAATGAAGCACAAATTACGAGCGGAACTCTTGCCTATGCTGTAGGGGTGGGTTCTGCAGTGGTTTCTACCCCTTATTGGCATGCTACAGAATTGCTTGATGAAGGTAGAGGAAGGTTATTCGATTTTAAAGATACCCAACAGCTTTCTGCTATTTTTTCTGATCTATTGGAAAACCCTCAGGTGTTGAAAGATCTACGAAAAAGAGCTTATGATTATGGGAGAACTATTACTTGGCCCAAGTCAGGCAAGAAATATATTTCGGTAGCTAAGAAATTGGCTGACGAGAAACCTGCAACTGTCGTGGAGAAAAAGAGCTCTATTGACCCACTTATTCTGCCCCCCTTTTCACTGGAGCACATTCATCGCTTAACCGATGATACGGGTATTATACAGCATGCAAAGTTTGGTATTCCAAATTTAAAAGAGGGGTATTGTCTGGATGATAATGCCCGTGCATTACTTATGGTTTTGATGGCTTATCGTGAAGAAAAAGATGTAAAAACGCTTAATTTGGCGCCCATTTATTTGAGCTATATTCATTATATGCAGAATGAGGATGGAACCTTTAGAAACTTTATGAGTTTTGACAGGCGCTTTCTTGACGAGGTTGGTTCTGAAGATTCATTTGGAAGAA
Source organism: uncultured Alkaliflexus sp. (assembly GCA_964544795.1). Lineage (GTDB taxonomy): Bacteria > Bacteroidota > Bacteroidia > Bacteroidales > Marinilabiliaceae > CAZHHH01. The sequence continues at coordinate 7,449 of CAZJDS010000054.1, forward strand.
CCATTTGGGCTTTAGGCTATTTGTTGGCTTATTCGCCTAACGATGCTTATTACCAAACAGGAAGGTTGCTCTTTTTTAATGCTGTGCCTAATTTTGAAAACCTCAACTCTATCCGTGCTATTGCCAATACGATGATAGGAATGAGTCATTATCTGCTAAAAAATTCCGGAGATGATGTTATGGTCGAGTTGTTAAGAACTTTAGCCTTGAAACTGGTGAAACACTATGAGGAGAATAGTGATGATGAGTGGAAATGGTTTGAAGGATTATTGGCCTATGATAATGGGATGTTGCCTCTAGCTCTTTTGCATGCAGCTGAAATTATTCAAGATCATAAGATTAGATCTGTAGCAATTGCGTCTATGGACTTCTTGACAAAACATAGTATGTCACAAGGATATCTCTCTATCATCGGAAATGAGGAGTGGTTTAAGAAAGGTGGGAAACGCTCTGCCTATGCGCAACAACCCTTAGACGCCATGGCGATGGTTTTAATGTACCAGCAAGCCTATAAGCTCACAAAAGATAAAAAGTATTTAGATAAGTTGTTTACCAGTTTTATGTGGTTTTTGGGTGAAAATGATATCCGAATGAGCCTATTTGATTTTGACACAAAAGGGTGTTGTGATGGAATTGAAAGTTACGGTGTTAATCGAAATCAAGGAGCTGAAAGTACTCTTGCCTACTTGATCTCTCATCTTGCTGTTTCAGAAGCTTTTGAAGAGTCAGAAAAAATAGAATAAGTATGATTATAGATAGATATCAATACAATCCAATTCTTACCAAAGATTCAGTTCCTTACCCTGTGGCTACCGTTCATAATGCAGGAGTTGTGAAACACAACGATACTTACATTATGATTTTCAGATCCCATAAATTAAATGGAAGAAGTATTCTTGGAAAGGCAGAAAGTAAAGATGGTTTTAACTTTACAGTAAGTGCAGAGCCCTTTATGGTTCCCGCTACTGACGGGATATTTAAAGAATATGAAGAGTATGGTATTGAAGATCCCAGAATCATTTTTTTAGAGGGAGAGTATTTAATAACATATAGTGCTTATTCTCGACATGGCGTGCGGATAGGGTTGGCCAAAACAAAAGATTTTGAAACCATAGAGAGGTTTTCATTGATTACAGAAGCAGATTATCGGAATGTAGTTATTTTCCCTGAAAAGTTTAATGGCCTTTACGCGCGGCTTGATCGTCCGCACTCAGAGATATCTCCATGGTCTATTTGGATTTCATATTCGCCTGACTTGCGCTTTTGGGGCGAGTCGAAATTGATTATGAAACCGATGCAATATCATTGGGACGAAATGAAAATTGGTCCTGGTGCACCACCCATTAAAACACTTCGAGGATGGCTAAACATCTACCATGGAGTTTTTCCAACTATGGATGGATGTGTCTATAGGTTAGGTGTTGCATTGCATAACTTAGATGATCCCTCGGAAATTATTGCTGTAGGTGATGAGTGGATTTTGCAACCCGAAGAGGTGTATGAAGTAACAGGCTATGTTCATAATGTTGTATTTACCTGTGGTGCTGTTCCTGAGCCTGACGGAACTGTGAAGATCTATTGGGGTGGGGCAGATAAGGTGATGTGTGTAGGAACCGCAGTAATCGAAGAGTTGGTAGATCATTGTTTGAACAATCCAAGAAAACCCCTTTAAAATGAAAATTGCTGTTTTGTCGCCTATTGCCTGGCGCACACCTCCTTTAAAATATGGTCCCTGGGAGCAAGTGGCTTCTAATATAGCAGAAGGGCTAATTGATAAGGGCGTTGATGTAACATTATTTGCCACTGGGAATTCTAAAACAGCGGGCAAGCTACAATATGTCTCCAAAACTGCTTATGCAGAAGATTCTAATTTAGATCCAAAAGTTTGGGAGTGTTTGCACATAAGTCATTTAATGGAGCAGGCAGATCAATTTGATTTAATTCACAACCATTTTGATTTTTTGCCGTTGAGTTACTCTCGATTAATTAAAACTCCAATGGTTACAACCATTCACGGTTTTTCATCCCCCAACATTTTGCCTGTTTATTTCAAATACAATTCCGATGGTTATTATGTTTCCATAAGTGATTCTGATCGGGATCCAAGTCTTGATTACATTGCTACCGTATATAATGGTATTAATAGCAATGAATTTACTTTTCAGCCTACGCCTAAGGACTATTTGCTTTTTTTTGGTAGAATTCATCCAGAAAAAGGAACTTCTGAATCTATACAAATTGCTAAGAAAGCTGGAAAGAGGCTTATCATCTCAGGTTTAATTCAAGATGAAGCCTATTTTGAAACAAAAGTGAAGCCCTTTATTGATGATGACAATGTGATTTATGTGGGTAATTCAGGTCCTACAGAAAGAGATCGTCTTTTGGGAGAAGCTTTGGCTTTATTACATCCAATAAGTTTTGATGAGCCTTTCGGCTTGAGTGTAGCGGAAGCGATGTTTTGCGGAACGCCCGTTATTGCATATCGAAGAGGTTCAATGCCAGAATTAATTAATGATAAAAAAACAGGGTTTTTAGTTAGCTCAGTAGAAGAAGCTGTAAGCGCTATTGATTGCTTGTCTTCTATAGATAGAACACAGTGTAGAGATTGGGCAGATTCAAAATTTAGCAAAGAGAGAATGGTTGAAGGATATTTGAAGGTGTACAAAGAAATTTTAGATAGGTAGTTCACAAAGATTTAAACAAAAAACAGAACAATAACATGAAACGAGCATGGGCATAGTTTCTCACAAAGGAGAATCGAAGATCAGCGTAGCTAATGACTATTGATGCGAGTTCTATGTGACAGTTTTAAAAAAAATATAGATATGAAAGAAGAAATCAGTAATTTGCCTTTGGTAACTAGAAGGAGCACAAAGGTTGAACGTGATGTTTCGCGCGTAATCACTCGAGCTTATACCCCTGGGAATACTATACGGATTAACAAAATCATTGATCGAGTTCTTAATTTGAGTGAAGAGAAGAGTCAAGTTGTCTACGAAGATGTTTCTATAAAATTTTATGATCGGCATAAAAATATTGAAAATGTTTTTATGGATAATTATAAAGTGGTCTCTCGTTATATAAATGATCAAAAATCGGTAACTTCAATCAAAAAGCTTTTGATTGGTGCATACTTTACCATGGAGTACTCCATAGAATCTGCTGCTATATTTAATCCATCTATAGTTCTACACCCCGATCAAGAGGGTGTTCCTGAAGGTGGTTGTAGGTTTATTATGAGCCTTCGTGCTACGGGTGAAGGGCATATCTCATCCATTGTTTTTCGTAGCGGAATTATCGAGAAGGATGCCTCTCTTACTTTTGACCCTTTGTCGGCTTTTGTCGGAATGCCAGAAACACATCACAACCGCTTTTACGACAGTCATTTGTTTAAGATGAAGCTGCAAGATATGAATGCATGGGGAGAAGTGAGTCAGCGTGTTTTAGATGCCGTTCCCGAACGCTTTACTTACGATGAGTTGAAGCTGAGTATTGATGCCCTATATCCTCATTTAGAGGGAGATTATAAAGATCAGGCTATTGTCGATATTTACTGGTTGGCCAACTCCAATTATTTTAAACGATTTGATCCAAAGACAGACTTGTCGGAACGAGTTATTTTTCCTGTCTCAGATCATGAAAATGGAGGAATTGAAGACGCTCGTTTTGTTAAGTTTGTAGATGACAATGGTGATGTTACCTTTTATGCTACCTACACAGCCTATAATGGGATTCACATTCTACCGCATCTTTTGGAGACCAAAGATTTTCTTAGCTTTAATATTGTTACTTT
>CAZJDS010000055.1:0-10727 GCA_964544795.1 uncultured Alkaliflexus sp.
ATGATTAATTCAACATTTGATATAACATAGACATTTGATGAAGAAAAAGATCAATTTTAAAAAACCTATAAAGATGACAGGTGATACAAAGTAAAAAAGCATAGAAATAAATAGTTAGTTGCATAACCACCCCGTCTGATATTTCGCACCTCAATATAATCCACCCCTCCTTTAAAAAAGGAGAGGAGCTGACTTAAACAGCACTATCTATTAAAGAAATTCGGTCATGATGTAAAATAACAGTGACTCTCCTGTAAAATTATTCTCATGCTCATTTTTCATAACAATACTAAATTGGGCTAAAGCCCGATAGAAACGCAATGAAGTACTCCAAGATAAATTTTAGAGCTAGTTAAAAGTGTTCTAAATAAACATCTTTATAATGTGAATTAAAGGTTGAAAAAACCTCTTATTTTTAAACCTTAATTCGCATTTAGAATAAAAATACTAATTTTAATGACTAATTACATCAACGATATAAGTCTTTGATCTTAGTATTTAAATTTGGTGAGTTAAGAAGGCACAGCAAAACAAGAGTTGTTTATTTCATCACACTCGATATTTAAGATGTCCATTCTCTACAAACAAAGGTGCTTCAATATTATTGACAAAAACCTGACCAGTGCCCAATCCTTGGGGTAAATCTAAATTGAGCGTAGCTGTCCATTGAGCAATAGCATTAAGTCCCACATTACTTTCAAGTGCAGATGTAACCCACCATTGAGCATTGATGCTTTCAGCCAATTGAATCCATTTTTCGGAAGAAGCAAAACCACCCAAAAGACTGGGTTTTAAAATGATGTATTGGGGCTGGATGGTTTCAATCATCTCTTTTCTTTGTTCAGCCTCATACACACCTATCAACTCTTCATCTAGAGCTATATCAATGGGTGAGTTAGCACACAGCTGAGCCATCTCCTTCCATTGTCCAGCCTTAATGGGTTGCTCAATAGAATGAATATGAAGCGGAGCTAATTGATCTAATAGAGAAGGTGCATCACTAAATGAAAAGGCTCCGTTGGCATCCAAGCGCAATTCAAGCGCATCTGGGGTATATGATCTTCTCAACTCTTTTAAAAGCTTTAACTCTTCCTGAAAATTGAGTGCTCCAATTTTCAATTTGAGGCAACGATAACCTTCAGAGAGTTTATTCTCAATACGATTTTTCATTTGATCAATGCTCCCCATCCAGATCAATCCATTGATGGGAATGAGTTTTTCACCTGAAGTGAAATCTGATTTGAAATAGATGCCTTTACCTCCATTGTTTAAATCCAACAAAGCGGTTTCTACCGCAAATAGGATAGCTGGCCACTCCTCCAAACCCTCAAATTTTCCATCAATAACACTTTGGATGTTTTCAGCTGTCCAATGAAGTTTCTCTTCCAATTCTGGTCTGTCGTCTGGACTCAACTTAGGGAGAATAGAGCACTCCCCCACTCCAACAATTGAAGGTTTTGATTTTTTCCAGATATGTATAAAATAGCTTCGTTTTGTGGTAAGCACCCCTCTTGAAGTGCCACCAGGCTCTTTAAAAACAAGTTCACGAAAATCTACTGAAGCTTTCAACATGGTCAACTATTTTAAAATCAAATCTCAACACCTAAAATATAGATCATTGAAATAATGCAATGCAACTAAGTGCAACAAATAAAAGGGTCGTCAGCGAAAGATTGCGTAATTCGCCATCCAACTTATGATTTCTTCGTACAGAGGAAACCATCCAAACATTTCTGATAAATAGAGGCAAGGAGATGAATACTGGCCAAAAGGAGAGGTTCTTCGCATCCAACAGCATAAAAATCACCATTGACAGCCATCCCATGAAAATAAGAAAAAAATGGTACCTCACAGCAGTTTTACGTCCCATCTTCACTACAAGTGTGATTTTACCAACGTCTTGATCTGAGTTGATATCTCTAATATTATTAATAGTAAGCACCCCAGCGCTAAAAAATCCAATGGTAGAAGCTGGCAAAAGAATTTGCCATTGCCACCCGTTGGTATGTAAAAACCAAGTACCAGCTACCCCCAACCAGCCAAAAAATAAAAAGACCGACAAATCCCCCCATCCACGGTAACCATAGGGATTTTTTCCAACTGTATATTTTATAGCAGCTCCAATGGATACGAAACCAAACAGTAAAAACAAAAGCTGAACGATAGTAAAATCTTCAAAAGAAACATACAAAAGATAGATTCCAGAAATAAGTGCCAAGGAGGCACAAACAAACATAGCTGTTTTCATTTCCTTCAAAGAGATTACACCACTTTGAATCATCCTTTGAGGTCCCTCACGATGTTCATTATCTGCCCCCGAAATGGCATCTCCATAGTCGTTGGAAAGATTGGAGAGTATCTGCAAAAAAAGAGTGGTAAGAGCAGCACCCATAAGTACCTGAAAATTTAACAATCCTTGATGTGCAGCCAATATGCTTCCCATAAAAATCGTGGATAGTGCCAACGGCAATGTACGTAACCGGAGAGATATCAACCAAGCTTTTATATTACCCATAATAGAATTAGATATCAGTTTTGAACAAAAATAACAATTCCTTGGGCATTTTATTCTTTATCTAAAGGATTGTAACCAAATCACCCTGATTTTTTCTTTTTTTTCTAAACATTAAAAATTGGCGTAAAATACCATAGAGAGCATTAAAAATGAGTAGATGTTCATACTAACATACACACGAAAAATAAGTGATAAAAATCCAAATTTTAGACCCACAACATTTGACAATCCACTTATTTTTTTGTAAATTAGTTAGTATAGGAATCGAACTAAAAAGAACAACTTACAAACGTATATGACATTAACTTAACGATAGTTTTATAATGAAGGAATCTATCTACATCTTAACTAAAACTATATTATTATGAAGTTTGTAATTTCGAGAAAGAATGAAGGGGTTTTTCAGTTTTTATTGAAAGACACGGAGGATCGACCAGTACTTTGGAGTCCTCGATATCCTACAAAAAGCCAATGTAAGGAAGGAATTGACCAATTACGACAACAAATAGTGGAGGATTTAAGTTTTGATAAGTGGCGGACAGAGAGTGGTCGTTATGTATTTCATTTAAAAAGCGATGAGGGACGTTTATTGGCTATGAGCGCTCCTTTCATTAGTAAAACAGAATGTAGCAATTATATCTCCAAAATCATGAATATGGTAGGAGGAGCTACAGAAGAAGATCTTGCATTTTAGTTTGTCTACCTAAAATGAAATAAAGAAAAATTAATTGAGCTTTTGTGTAGGTCTGTTCCAGTAATGGAACAGACCTTTTTTATGAAACAAGCTCTCTATTTTTAATCAAATAGTTAAAATGTTAAGCTCACCAACTAAACTTATAATATAAAGTATAAGCATACTATTATATCGATAGTAATCACTATATTAAAGGGGTCTAAAAGAGAAATCATTCTCTCTATTATTTATCAATACAACCGATGGAAAACATAGAAAAAGAGCCTGATTGGGATCAGATATTCATATACGACGGCCTTACTATGGCCGACAACATTCCTGACAATTGTTCGCAAGATGACTTCATCTCTCATGTAGAGCAACTTTACAATCAGCTGGGTTTGCTTTCAGACTCATTTATAACAAACTGCAAGCATGAGAATTTGAGAGTTGATTGTAAAATGGGCTGTTCTTGGTGCTGCTACCAAGCTGTGTTTGCACTCACACATGAAATGCTGTTGATTGTTAATTATATCCGCAAAAATTTCGATCAAAAAAGAATAAGTGAGATACTGGCAAAAGCAAAAAAGAAGTCAGCGCTCACAAAAGGACTTTCCAAAGAAGAGTTGTTGAGATTTAAACACCCATGTCCTTTGTTAAAAAATGGAGTGTGCACGGTTTATCCAGTACGTCCGCTTGCATGCCGCATTTATCTATCATCGGATGTTGAAACCTGCAAAGCACGCTACAACAATCCTGAAGATACATCCTTAAAAGCAGCTTTATACGGATTTATGATGGATGCGGGTAAAAACATGAACTACGGATTTGTCAATGGATTAAAAGAGAAAAACCTCATCTCCAATGAAGCGCCGCTTGAATGGATCTTAGAGCAATTCCTTGAAGATAAAGACGCCTTTGACAAATGGCTTTCTGGCAAAGAGCTACACGAGAACTTTGATTTTGAAGAGTTGGCTTAAGGCATTTGATAATACAAACCTGCGCCAGGGCCCAAAGGAATTTCCAATAAAATCCATGCAATTAGAAACAGGCTCCAGCCTATAAAGAAGATGATGGAATAGGGAATCATCGTTGATATGATGGTTCCCATGCCTGCACGATGGTCGTATTTCTGAAAATAGGCGATGATCAATGCAAAATAACTCATCATAGGTGAAATAATATTGGTCACCGAATCCCCCACCCTATAAACTGCTTGAGAGAGCTCTGGAGAATAACCCAACAGCATAAATATGGGGATAAAGACAGGAGCCATAATTGCCCATTTGGCTGAAGCGCTACCCATCACCATATTCACAGCCGCCGCCAGTACAATAAATAGTAGCATCAATGGAATCACCCCTAAATTAGCATTAATGAGAATGTCCGCCCCTGAAACAGCCATAATAATACCCAGGTTACTCCACTTAAAATAGGCTACAAATTGGGCAGCAAAAAAGACCAAAACAATATAAGAAGACATGGTTTTCAAACTGTCGGCCATACTGTCGGCCACCTCGCCATCGTTCTTAAACTTTCCGTTGATTGCTCCATATACAACACCCATACTTCCAGCTATAAGTAGAAGAAAGGTTATAATTCCTTTGATAACTGGGGAGTTTAGCAATCCTCCATTGGGGTCACGAAGAATTCCGTCGGGTGACCACAATCCTATAACCATAACCACAATCCAACCTGCCAATAAAACCAAACTCCACTTTAAACCCTTTTTTTCAATAGGAGATAGCGGTTCAATGGCTTCAGGAGGAACAGAACCTTGATAATTTCCAAATCGAGGAGCAACAATTTTTTCAGTAATCCAAGTACCCAAGCCTGCAATAAGAAAAGTAGATGCAAACATAAAATAGTAGTTGGCTGTAGGATTCACCATATAAGTAGGATCTAAAATATGTGCAGCCTCTTCAGAAAGACCTGCCAAAAGCGGATCAAGTGTTCCAATAATTAAGTTGGCACTAAAACCCCCTGAAACACCTGCAAAGGCAGCGGCCATCCCAACAAAAGGATGACGGCCCATGGCGTGAAAAATAACCCCACCCAATGGAATGAGAAGCACATAACCGATATCGCTGGCCACGTTGGATAAGATACCTGCAAAAACGATTACAAAAGTTAGAATCTTTTTATGCGAAGAGAGAACCAAAATACGAATTAAAGCACCAATTAATCCACTTGCTTCTGCCAAGCCAATTCCCAACATAGCAACCAGCACAATTCCCAAAGGAGCAAAATCTGTAAAGTTTCTGACCATCTCTACAATCACCTTGTTAAGCCCTTCTTTGGAAAGCAAGTTAACTGTGTGAATAACCTCTCCTGTGCCAGGATGAACGGCCTGCCAATTGAGCCAATAACCAACCACAGACAACAGCAATACAGACAATGCAAACAAAGCAAAAAGAGTAGCAGGATGTGGAAGTGCATTTCCACCCTTTTCAATTATATTTAAGAAAACATCAATGTAATTTCTTTTTTTCTTGGTAGATGAAACCATAGAAATACTATTTAAAAGTTGATAAATACGATGCCGTAATAGGTTCTAAGTAGTTTCCTGAAAAGGACGGTTGCAAAAATGGTGAAAATAAATGGATGAAAATAATCTCTTTGCACTACATCAAATATTTTGCAGAGTGTTCTATTTGAAAACAAACTATAAAACTTCTTTTTCATTTAGACTCAACTACTATCAATAAAATTTATAGAGTCAACTTGTAATTTTTCTAAAATTGGGCAAATAGCCAAGTTCAATAGTTTAATCGGATCATCACAATTTATAATAAAAACAAATTAGCACAACAGAGGTAATATTAAATCAAAAACAAATAGTAATGAGAATATTCTCATTACATTTGTATAAATAGATTTTGATGGCACGACCAAAACGACTAAGAAAAATTGTAGAACCTCCTGCTTTTAAAGGATATAAACCATATGGCGTAAACCAAACCAATAACGATGTGGTGGATCTGCTTTATGAAGAGTACGAGGCATTGAAACTGGCCGATTATGACCGTTTAGATCACCTAGAAGCATCTAAACTTATGGGCGTTTCGCGTCCCACTTTTGCAAGGATATATGAAAGTGCCAGACGTAAAATAGCCCAAGCACTCGTGGAGGTAACTGAAATAAAAACCGTGTTCGGCCATGCACAATTTGACAAAGATTGGTTCCATTGTCGGGATTGCCATGCGCGCTTCTCCATGCCAGAAACGGCGGAAGAAGAAGGATGCCCTCTTTGCCATTCTGAAAATACCACAGCATTACAGAGGAGATCAAAACCGACCCTCTCCTCAAAAACAAGATTTAAAGAAAATTTAAAATAACAATACAATGAAAACAGTTATCACATCCACCGGAAACAGTATAACGTCAACTTTCGACAAACGATTTGGAAGAGGTGCCTGGTTTTGCATCTATGACTCAAACACAGATGAACCCACATTTATAAAAAATGAGTTTGCCGAGCAACAAAGTGGAGCAGGAACCAAGGTGTCTGCAAAAATGGTTGAATTGGGTGTTACCAAAGTCATCTCAGGTGATTTTGGTCCCAAAGCCAAAGAACTTTTAGACCAATTTAAAATTCAGATGGTGGTTACACAAGAAGAGAGTACTGTAGAGGAGATCATTAAAAAACTTAAACATAAAAAATAGATCATGCAGAAAATAGCAATTCCAGTAGATGAAAATGGTATTTTAGATGCTCATTTTGGTCATTGTAAATATTTCATTCTCTCACAAATAGAAAACGGTTCAATAACAAACAGAGAAAAGATACTCGCACCTCCACACGAACCAGGACTTTTGCCACCTTGGTTAGCCGAAAGAGGCGCAACGGACATTATTGCCGGAGGAATGGGACAACGCGCCATTGATCTATTTATGGAACAAAAAATTAATGTTTACGTAGGAGCCCCAAAAATTGAAGCCACTGAGTTGCTGGAAAAATTCTTGAAAAAAGAAATCACTTTTACTTCTAATCTTTGTGACCACTAACAAGCAGCTGTCATGAGCTTTAATATTGCAGTAGTAAGCGGAAAAGGAGGAACAGGTAAAACCACAATATCAGTTCAACTGGCTCTATTTTTATCTCAAAAGGAAAAGAGAAAAGTTCGGTTGGTAGATTGTGATGTAGAGGAGCCCAACGATGGGTTGTTTTTTCCTGATAAAAAAAAGATGGAAAGTAAAACCATCTACCAAAGCATTGCAGAAATTGACATTAACAAATGTCGCTTCTGCAGAGACTGCGTTACTTATTGCAATTACAACGCTATTGTAGTCATCCCACATGTTAAGTTTGCACAAGTAGAGAAAACACTCTGTCACTCTTGTGGTGCGTGCATTGTAGCCTGTAGGCACAACGCTATTAATGAAGTTCCTGAACCCATCGGTCAAGTCAACTCGTATCAAATCAACTCTCGTCTCTCGTTGATGGAAGGAGAGTTAAAGATTGGCTCACCCATGCAGACTATGCTGATAAAGGCACTAAAAAAAGAAGCAACCAATCAGAACAATTTAATGATACTGGATGCTCCTCCTGGAACTTCCTGCTCAGTAGTGGAAACGTTATCGGATGCACAAGTGGTGATCGTAGTTACCGAGCCCACTCCTTTCGGGTTGCATGACTTGAAGCTAACGGCAGAGTTACTTCGGGATATGAATAAGCCATTTGGTGTGATAGTCAACAAAGCAGGATTGGGAAACAACGATCTGTTTAAGTATTTAGAAGAAGAGAAGATTCCACTTATTGACTCCATCCCCTTCAGCAAAGAGGTAGCTGCAAAATATGCCTCGGGAGAACTGCTCAACAAGTTGGATGAGAAGATGATAAACTTGTTTTCTATCTGGTGGAATCAACTGAAAGAAACGGAGGCAGTATGAGAGAAATAACTGTGTTAAGTGGAAAAGGTGGAACTGGAAAAACTTCAGTAACCGCAGCGTTGGGAACTTTAGCAAAAAAAAGTGTTTTTTGCGACAACGATGTGGATGCCTCCAACCTTCACCTCATTTTCCAGCCAGAGAACTTAGAAAAAGGAGTCTATTTAGGTGGATGGAGTGCGACCATACACACGGAGAAATGTAATCATTGTGGAATTTGCATCTTACATTGTCAGTTCGATGCCATCCATACCAATGAGAAGGGACAGTTTTACATCAACGAATTTCAATGTGAAGGATGCCGATTGTGTGAACGAATCTGTCCTATGCATGCCATCACCTCCGAACAAAGTGATAACAATGAATGGTATATCTCCAAAACCAGATTTGGGAGAATGGTTCATGCCCACATGGGCCCTGGAGAAGAAAATTCAGGAAAATTGGTCACCTTGGTACGAAAAAAAGCCAAAGAGCAAGCAGAATCATCAGAGGCAGAATGGATCATCAACGACGGGCCTCCTGGAATCGGATGTGCCACCATCTCTTCTCTATCCGGAGTAAATGCAGTTTTAATTGTTGCAGAACCCACTCAATCTGGATTACACGATGTAGAACGACTGGTAAAATTAGCGCAGAACTTTGATACACCAGCTTTCGCCATCATCAATAAATATGATTTGCATCAAGGTCAAACCGAACTTTTACAAACTTATTTTCAAAAAGAAGGAATTCCAGTCTTGGCATTGTTGCCGTTTGACGAAGCGATGGTAGAATCTATGGTAGCGGGACAAACAATTACGGAGTTTGCACCTCTATCGATGATCTCATTAGAATTAAAAAAGGCTTGGCAAGAATTGGATAAACTAGTTCCCCACAGAAAAACGTAAGTAAAATCTCCTACTAAAAAATATGTTACAAGATCAAATTACCCTACGGCCAAGATACAACGAAGTAGATCAAATGGGTTATGTCTATCATGCCAACTACGTCGCCTATTGTCATCAAGCAAGAACTGAAATGATGCGCAAATATGGAATCAACGATAAATGGCTGGAAGATCATCAAATAATGATGCCTGTGATAGAGATGAATCTTAAATATCACAATCCAAGTGGATATGATGAGCTCCTCACAATTACAACCACCATTAAAAAACTACCCGTCGTTAGATTTCGTTTCAACTTTGAGTTTCACAACCAGAAAAGCGAATTGGTTTGCAGTGCCACCTCCACAGTTGTTTTTGTAGATAGTGAAACACGCAAACCTATGAGAGTTCCAAAAATGGTAGAAGATGCCTTGAAAGAACAGCTAAAATAACCCTTTTACTGTTTATACATCTGCTCACGAAGTTCAGCAATTGCCTCATCGTTCACATAATCATCGTATCGCATCAGCTTATCAATAATTCCATTGGGCGTGATTTCAATGATACGATTACAAACCGTGTCGATAAATTCATGGTCATGAGAACTTAAAAGAATGTTCCCTTTAAAATCGATCAAAGTATTGTTGAATGCCTGAATGGTCTCAAGATCCAAGTGATTGGTTGGGTTGTCCAAAACCATAACATTGGCGTTTTTCAACATCATTCGGGAGATCATGCAACGCATTTTTTCTCCCCCCGAAAGAACATTTACTCTCTTGAAAATATCTTCCCCAGAAAAAAGCATCTTACCCAAGTAACCACGTAAAAATGACTCACTTGTATCTGAAGAATACATACTCAACCACTCTACCAAAGTTTGCTTGCTTTCGAAGAAACGACTATTGTCCATTGGAAGATAGGCGGTGGTAATGGTTACACCCCAATTGTAAGAACCTGAATCGGGTTTCATTTCATCGTTAAGTATCTCTAAAAGTGCGGTAGTTGCCAAAGGATTACGAGATAAGAAAACCACTTTCTCATCCTTCTCGATGGTAAAACTCACATTGTTCAAAAGGACTGTGCCATCTTGCGCCGTTTTACTCACCCCTTTAACATTCAAAATGGTGTTACCCGTCTCCCTTTCAGGTGTAAATATAATTCCAGGATAACGACGTGTGGAAGGTTGGATATCTTCAATATTCAACTTCTCAATCATCTTCCTGCGGCTGGTAGCTTGCTTAGATTTAGCCACGTTGGCACTAAACCGCTGAATAAACTCCAACAGCTCTTTTTTCTTCTCTTCGGCTTTTTTATTTTGATTCGATTGCTGACGCAATGCCAACTGGCTACTCTGATACCAGAAAGTGTAATTACCCGAAAAGAGTTGAATCTTTCCAAAATCGATATCTACAATATGGGTACAAATAGAGTCTAAAAAGTGACGGTCGTGAGAAACCACCAAAAGCGTATTGTCAAAATTGGACAAATAATTCTCCAACCAACGAACCGTCTCCAAATCCAAATCGTTGGTAGGCTCATCCAACAAAAGGTTGTCGGGTTTACCGAATAGTGCCTGAGCTAAAAGCACTTTTACTTTTTCTTTGCCGTTAAGATCAACCATCAGCTTATGGTGCAGTTCTTCTTTCACGCCCAGCCCACTCAACAACATAGCAGCGTCGCTCTCTGCATTCCAGCCATCCATCTCGGCAAACTTCTCTTCCAACTCTGATGCACGAATTCCATCCTCATCTGAAAAGTCTGGTTTGGCATACAACGCATCTTTT
>CAZJDS010000055.1:10737-11223 GCA_964544795.1 uncultured Alkaliflexus sp.
ATTTTCCCTCGCCCCTATCACCCAACCCCTGTCACTCAACCCACCACCCCTATCACCCACCTCATCTCCCCTACTTTCCACATCACCAAAACCTGTTATAATACAACGCATCTTTTTCACTACTAATAGCCCAAAGCTTATCATGACCCATCAAGACAGTATCCAATACCTTGTTCTCATCAAAAGCATGATGGTCTTGGCTTAGAACAGACAAACGCTCGCCAGAATCCAATGTAACTGATCCTCGCGTAGAATCTAATTCGCCACTAATAAGACGCAAAAAAGTAGATTTACCCGCACCATTGGCACCGATGATACCATAACAATTACCCGGCGTAAACTTTAAATTGACGTCCTGAAAAAGAAATTTTTTACCAAACTGAATGGCCAAATTAGAAACTGTAATCATAAATGAAATATTTTTTTGAGGGATCGCCTCATTTTTTTGAGGGCGCAAAGGTAAGAAAAAAATTTATGCAAAACGAA
>CAZJDS010000056.1:0-11221 GCA_964544795.1 uncultured Alkaliflexus sp.
AAAACCACACTGTTCAAATTATCGATTTGTAAGCGAATAGCTTAGAGCTTCATCAAAAAGTATATTGAGATTTATTGAAAAGGAGAAACTTATGTTCTCTTTAAATTTTTTGTATCTTCACGCTGCAAAAACGAGACTAAAAAAAGTTATAAAATGGCAGAAGCAAAAGAGAATAAAGTGAATCAAGAAAAGCTGAAAGCACTTCAGCTTACCATGGATAAAATTGAAAAGTCATATGGTAAAGGTGCCATCATGCGTATGGGTGACTCGGTGGTTGAAAATGTTTCTGTTATTCCGTCGGGTTCTATTTCGTTGGATTTGGCTTTGGGGGTAGGAGGTTATCCACGTGGTCGGGTGATTGAAATTTTTGGCCCCGAATCATCCGGAAAAACAACCTTGGCCATTCATGCTATTGCAGAAGTGCAAAAACTGGGTGGAATTGCCGCTTTTATCGATGCTGAGCACGCTTTTGACCGATTCTATGCTGAAAAGTTAGGGGTGAATATTGAAGAGTTGTTGATTTCACAACCCGACAATGGCGAGCAAGCATTGGAGATTGCCGATCAGCTGATCCGATCATCTGCCATCGATATGGTGGTGATTGACTCTGTGGCTGCACTAACACCTAAAGCCGAGATAGAAGGTGAAATGGGCGAGAACAAAGTGGGATTGCACGCTCGCTTGATGTCACAAGCGCTTCGTAAGTTAACTTCTACCATCAGCAAGACCAATACCAGCTGTATATTTATTAACCAGTTGCGTGAGAAAATTGGTGTGATGTTCGGAAATCCTGAAGTAACTACAGGTGGAAATGCACTTAAGTTTTACTCTTCTATCCGTTTGGATATTCGTCGGATTTCACAAATTAAGAATGGCGAAGAAGTGGTGGGCAACCAAACCCGTGTTAGAGTGGTTAAAAATAAAGTAGCTCCTCCTTTCCGTAAGGCAGAATTTGACATTATGTATGGAGAAGGAATATCTAAGGTGGGAGAGATTGTTGATTTAGGTGTGGATCTGGAGATTATTAAGAAGAGTGGAAGTTGGTTCAGCTATGGCGAAACCAAGTTGGGACAAGGACGTGAAACTGTTAAGGATCTTATTCGAGACAATCCTGAATTGGCTGAAGAATTAGAAACTAAAATAGTGGAAGCTATAACTTCAAAGAAAAAATAAGAATTGAAATTAGACGAGCTTTTACTAAATATTTTTAAATCAGAAACCGGAGCAACGAATGTTTTTCCGGTTTCTCTTTTTTCTCCGTATCTTTCCAACTAAAATTTAGAGACGATTTTATGCAAGCAGCAATAGGCAAAATCTGCCGTTTAAAGGTATTACGTAAAGTTTCTATCGGTCTTTATTTGGATGGAGACACGCTTGGAGATATTCTATTACCCAATCGTTACATTCCTGCAGATGTTAAAGAAGAAGATGAAATAGAAGTTTTTATCTATCTTGATTCAGAAGATAGAATAATAGCTACCACTGAGACACCAAAAGCGGTGGTTGGAGACTTTGCTATGCTTCAAGTAGTCGCTACAAGTAAGTTTGGTGCATTTTTGGATTGGGGCCTTATGAAAGATCTGTTGGTTCCTTTTAGCGAACAAGCCATTCGGATGGAGAAAGGACGTTCTTATTTAGTGCATGTATATTTGGACTACGAGACAGGTCGAATTGTTGCTACTTCTAAATTTGATCGTTTTTTAGACAATCTTTCTCCAACTTATGAAGTGGGCGAAGAAGTTGATTTGATTATTTCCGATAATACCGACATGGGGTATAAAGCGATCATTAATAGTTTGCATTCTGGATTGTTATATGAAAACCAAGTTTTTAGAAAGCTTTCTATAGGCCAAGCGATAAAAGGATACATCGCCAAAATTCGGGAGGATGATAAGATTGACCTCTTGTTGGAGAAACCTGGATATGAGAAAACCAGTTCGCTTTCTGAACAGATTTTAGAGATCATAAAAGCCAATGGTGGGTTCCTGGATGTTACCGACAAAACTGCTCCTGATCGAATTGCCGAATTATTTGGCATGAGTAAAAGAAACTTTAAACAAGCGCTGGGTAGTTTATATAAAGATAGATTGGTGGTACTAGAAGAAGAGGGTGTTCGGGTGATTGAAAAGTAATTGGCTGAGTTAAAATAGCATCAATGCGAAGAATTTCATATTTGTAGATCACTCTTGTAAATATGAAGTAGATCAATTGGTTAGAGTTAAAACACAAATAATTAAGGATGGATGATTTGCGTATAATTTTCATGGGAACGCCTGAGTTTGCAGCTTATAATTTGAAAGTACTACATCAAAGTGGAGCGCAGATTGTGGCTGTGGTTACCGCTCCTGATCGTCCCTCAGGAAGGGGGCAAAAGCTTCAGCCCTCCGCCGTAAAGCTGATGGCTGAGGAGCTAAGCATTCCTGTTTTACAACCCGAAAAACTTCGTGATCCCGAATTCCAGAATGCTTTACGTAGCTTTCGGCCCGACTTACAAGTGGTGGTTGCCTTTCGTATGTTGCCCGAATCTGTATGGAACCTGCCGCCCAAAGGGACTTTTAATTTACATGCCTCTTTATTGCCTCAATATCGGGGTGCTGCCCCCATTAATTGGGCTGTGATGAACGGTGAAACCAAAACAGGAGTAACCACTTTTTTCCTTAACCATGAAATAGATACAGGTAGCATTATTATGCAAGAGTCCATCTCTATTTCTCCTAACGATACTGCAGGAATAGTTCACGATCGATTGATGGAGTTGGGAGCAGACTTGGTGGTGAAAACGGTGGAAGCTATTGCCGATAATAAAGTACAAGCCGTTGTTCAAACTGATTCTGACGAACTCAAACCCGCACCTAAGCTTTTCCGAGAAGATGGTCGTATTGATTGGCGTCAATCTTCTAAAAACATTCATAATCATGTTCGAGGATTGAGCCCATATCCTGCTGCATGGACTCATCTGGTAGAGGGCGAAAAGCCACCAGTTTTGGTAAAGGTTTTTGAAACGGAAATAGTTTCGATGGCTGAAAACCTTTCTCCTGGAGTCATTGATTGTAATGGTAAAGATAAAATGGTAGTTGGTACGAGCAATGGTGCTGTTCTTGTTAAAGAGTTGCAGTTGGCCGGTAAAAAGAGAATGAGTACAGAAGATTTTTTAAAAGGATATAGGTGGAATGATGAGATCTTTTTTGAATGAATAGTGGAGTTGTGAGTTAATTGTAATTCTCTATATTTGTGCATTCTCTGTTTTTAGATAAAAATATAATCTTTCCTAAACGATAATTTCAGAAATGAAAAAGTGTTATTTAACGTTCTTACTATCCCTGTTTTTGCTCGCTACAATAGGACATAAAAACTGGGCACAATCAAGAATCACAACATCTGAATATATTGATAAATATAAGAACTGGGCTATTCAAGATATGAAAGTATCAGGTATCCCCGCATCTATTAAATTGGCACAAGGTATTTTAGAGTCTGGTAGTGGGAACAGTAAGTTGGCTAAGGAAGACAACAATCACTTTGGAATTAAATGTCATACAGATTGGAATGGGAAGCGGGTGTATCATCATGACGATGCGCGCAATGAATGTTTTAGGAAATATAGAGATCCTTTGGAATCTTTTAGTGACCACTCTGAGTTCTTGACCCAACGTGATCGATACGCTGATCTATTTCAGTTGGCTACCACTGATTATAAGGGATGGGCGTATGGACTGAAAAAAGCGGGTTATGCCACTAATCCTAGTTATGCGCAATTGCTGATTAAAGTGATTGAGGATAATGAACTGTATAAGTACGATTCCGACATTTCCGAACGTGCTCGAAAGTCCAATCGTGAAATGCAAAGAAGAACGGGAAGCGGTTCTCTGATGGTTAATCCGTTTGATGTGCGCTCAACATCTTACAATAATGGTGTGAAATATGTAGTATTAGAAGAGGGTGATAACCTTCAAAGCATATCTCAAATGTACGGATTAAAAGGTTGGGAGCTACCTACCTACAATGATTTGCCAAACAATACAGATATTTCAAAGTATAAAATACTTTACTTGGAAGCTAAACAGAGAAATGCACATCCTGATCATACGAAGCATACGGTTCGTGAAGGAGAAACTATGCATCAAATTTCTCAGCAATATGGAATGAAACTTAGTCGATTGTACTATTTAAATAGGATGCAGAAAGGTTCTGAACCCAATGTGGGTGATCGATTGGAGTTACGTAAAAGGGTGCGAAAATAGCTTTCTAAATAAATGGGATATGGAGCAGAAACAGATTGCTATTTCATTTGAAGAGTATGGTCACTTGCAAGAGTTGGCGAAAATTGATCAAAAGCTTGTGACTATTGCTTTAGAGGCTGCAAAAAAGGCATATGCTCCTTATTCTGGTTTTAGAGTGGGTGCAGCTCTACTTTTGGAAAATGGCGAGATTGTGCAAGGTAGCAATCAGGAAAATGCCGCTTATCCTTCGGGTATGTGTGCCGAACGAGTAGCTCTCTATTGGGCGGGAGCCAATTTCCCTGATGTGGCCATTACATCTTTGGCTATTGTAGCCATGAAAAATGGTCAAATGGTTGATGAGGTGGCGGCTCCGTGCGGTGCATGCAGGCAAGTGATCTCCGAAAGTCAGTACCGATCGGGTAATAGCTTTCCTATTATTTTGGCTGGCAAAAACAAAGTTTTAAAAGTGTTGAACGGAAACGACTTACTTCCTTTAGCTTTTGGTCCGCAAGATCTGAAATAGCAAAATCTAATTTAACGAATGATGCAGAATTGATCTATTCAGCCATATCATTTAATATCTTTTCTACCTCTTCTTCAGTTTGAGTTAGTTTTTTTCTACATATTTTTAGTAGTTCACTCACTTTTCTCACTTTTGCAGAGAGTTCATCCACATCCATCTCTTCATTCTCCATCTGCTCTAAAATATCTTCTATTTCGGCGATGGCTTCATTGTAGGTAACTGCTTTTTTTGCCATACTATTTTTATTTTTTTGTTATTTTACTCTTAACGACTCCGTCTCTAAAACGGGTAGTAATCTCCATGTCATTGGCTAAATTTACAGAATCCTTAATAGGAAGACCCTCCAAGTAGGTGAGTGTAAATCCTCTATTTAAGATATTTATGGGGTCGCTAAGTAGGTTCTCTTTTGCTAAAAACGCAACTCTTTTTTTCTGGTTCTTTATAATATATTTAGATTGTAGCACTAATTTGTTCTGAAGATTTATCAAATCTCCTTTTTGATTTTTGACCAGGTTTGAGGGAAGTTGTTGTGTCAATTTTGTCCATTGATCCAACTGTTGATGTTCTCTTTTAATTATTGAATAAGTTCGGTGAGGAACTCTTTCGGTGAGCATTATTAAATGGTGCTTGTTGAGTGTAAGTAACTGTTGGGAAAGTGGTTTAATTTGCATTTTAAACCTATCCACTTTTTGGAGATGTTTGTTTAGCTTCTCTTTTACAATGTTTTTTAGGTTTAGAGCAAAGTCATTGAAAATTGTGAGTGTTTCTCCTGCTCCATTGATAAGAAACTCTGCCACTGCTGTGGGCGTTTTCAAATTGGTATGAGCCACCAAATCGGCTACTGATCGATCGCGTTCATGACCTATGCCTGTAAGAACTGGGATGGGGAATTGAGTAATATTATAGCAGAGCCAATAATCGTCAAAGCAGAGTAGATCCACCGATGCGCCTCCGCCCCGAATGAGTACTACTACATCAAAAAAATGAATATATTCAAATATCTTCTCAAAAGCTTCTGCAATGGAGTTAGGGGCTTTTTCTCCCTGCATAATTGCGGGGAAGAGTTTATGATAGAACTTAATACCGTATGCATTATTTTCCAACTGGTGAATGAAATCACCGTAGCCAGCGGCTGTAGGCGAGGAGATTATGGCGATCTTTTGTGGAACCAAAGGAAGAGGCAACTCTTTATTCATTTCTAAAATTCCTTCGTTCTCCAGTTTTCGGATCACTTCCAGTCGTTTCTGCTCCAAGTCACCCAAAGTATATGCAGGGTCTATATCTCGAATGGTAAAGCTCATACCAAAGAGTTCCTGGAATTCTACCGAGCCTTGAATAAGTACTTTTATACCCTCTGTAAAGGGTTGTCCAGTGGTAGTTTCAAAAAAAGGTTTCAGCATCCGATAGGTGTAACTCCATATCATGGCGCGCATTCGTGCGACCACTTGATTGGTTTCTTCATCCTTTTCTATCAAATCAAGATAGCAATGGCCATTTTTGTTTTCCCGAAGCTCTGCAATTTCTGCACGTATCCATATCGAACCTGGGAAACTCTCTTTCAAGGTTCCCTTTATCTGTTGGTTGAGTTCGAATAATGAAAGGGCTTTTTTTGACACTGCTGAGTGGTTTTGGTTTTTTTTAAACTTATTTATATTGTTTTCAACTCTCAATTTTAAATTATAATCCTCTCATATAGCTGTCAGGATCATCAAGATAATCTTCTGGATCGCGTAACTTTCCTCTATTTTGCTCGAACTCCTTAAATCTATCGAACTGTTGTTGTTCCAGTTTTTTTAATTCTTTAGCAACACCCAATTTGTAATGCAATCTATAATCTTCTTTGCCATCGGCAAGGTAAAACACCCAAATTCCATCCATCTTGCCATTTGTGTATGCACCCGTTATTTCACGAAACCCATTTTCATAATAAACTGTGTAGTTGCCGTGTAGCACACCCTCTTTATAGTTGGCTACCAAACGCTTTCTTTCGTTTGGGTAATAAGCAGTCTCTGTACCATGTTTTTGATTGTTTTGCCATTCTACAGTAGAAGCAATTTTTCCATCCTGATAGAAGTTAATTGCATTTCCTTCTCTCTTATTGTTGGAGTAATTCTCTTTAGAGAGTAGCCTTCCACCTTCTGTAAAAAATAACCATTCGCCCTCTTTCTTTGAACCGTTAAATTTCCCCTCAGCAATTTTTTTCCCCTTTTCACTAAAAAGTTGTCCGTTACCCCATTCTCCTTTTGAATCATACAGAATTTGAGCCATCTTTTGACCATTGGAATGAAACCTTAACATTTCACCCACGATGGTGTCATTTACGAAAGTGGCTTTGTACATTAAGTTTCCATTGGTATATTTTCTTTGCCAGACTCCTTGTTTTAGTCCATTAGCATCTGTAATGTTTTGGCTGTTGGCAATTTCGGGTGATCCTTTTCCAAAAATAGAGTTCTGTTGTGAATAAAGATCTACAGAACAGATTAGTATTGCAATTAAGGTGGTAATTTGAATAAACTTCATAATTATTTTAATTTTTATTGAATCTGCTTCAATTTAAATATAATCCTTCTGAAAAACTTATCAGAAGATAATTATTTAAGATTTCTCTTCGCTCTTGTTGTTCTCAAAAATATATAAAATCAATGGACTTTGTTATGCTTTTGAAAATTGATAAGTGGAATGCTTATTTTTTAACAATTTCATAGTTTGTATTGAGTTATCTCTATTTTTCATACTTGCTTTGTCATTGCAACTGATATTATTATGCATTTGTGTTACTAACAATTCAAATGAATTATTAAAACCTTCAATTGGTTTATATCTGGCTTTGAGAAGGGTTGTCAGTGAAAAGGAGTTGTTTATCAAAACATTTTGGTGCTTGCTCAATAAAACTTTCTTTTTGAGGTTGAAAAATGTAAATTTAAGATGCTTTTATCTTTATATCAGGTATACAAGCAATGTAGTTTTTGATATTATATTTTCAACAGATTCCATTCTTAAATTCAATAGGAGTAGTGTTAACCATATTTTAAATATGAGGTTTTATTTTAATTTTTTGATGCGTACAAAATAGACGATGGAAAAAACATAATGAAAACACTAAAGGTGGTAGATCTTTATTATAACTTAACTTTATGAGAATTATCAGAATCCTTTTTTTTATACTAACGCACACGATGGTTTCTTTAGCTGGTGCTCAGGTGCAGCTCACACTAAATGTAGATTCTAATCCTACGTCCAAAATTGCCGATTGGATAAACAGGTCTGACTTGGCAATGGTTACTGTGACCAATAACAATCCTCAGTTAGAAGATCTTGATTATAAAATAAGAGCACGTATTTATCTGGATAATGATTTATTGGCAGAAATCAATACGGAAAAAGTTTTCCCAAAAAGATTAACCTTGGGTACTGAATTTTTCCTGACCGACGAAGTTGTTCCTTTCGATGCTTTAACTCTGTATGGAAATAGTTCTACTGCTATTGCTAAAACAGGAATGCTTCCAGCAGGAGTTTATTCTTTTTGTGTGTCACTTGTTGACCTGAATAATAACCCCATTTCCAGCCCTGAGGAGGCGTGTCAACCTATGGTTATTCCAGATTATCAAATGCCTGAACTGGTTTTCCCACAGGATAATGCAGAAATTGAATCTACAGATATACAGGGAACAGAGTTTGTTTGGACACCCATTACACCAACTCCCCCCGCAGAACTTGGTGTTAAGTACATAGTTGTAATTTCAGAGGTGCTTGCCCATCAATCGCCTTCTCAGGCACTTCTTTCCAATTCTCCTTTGGTTGAAGAAGAGATTTTTGGTGTTAATAGGATGATATGGCCTGTGGATTTGAATTTACATGAGGATATTACAAAATATGTGTGGGCTGTAAAAGCACTTACGATGGAGGATGATCCTTACTGGGCTGAAAATGCAGGTTTTTCAGTTGTAAGAACTTTTACTGTTATCCCCGATCACCCTTCACTGAAAATGGATGGGGATAAGAATGGAGAAGGGGTAAAGATGTCCTATTAAATACTTGAATTTTATTTGATAATTTTTTGACTGACATAAAACAACAATCCCTCGTAAATTAAATTTTACGAGGGATTGTTATTTTATATATGAAGGGTGATTTATTTCACTTCTTCAAAATCAACATCGGTTACTTCATCATCATTTCCACCATCTGAAGGAGATGCACCGCCCGCATCACCGGGAGCTTGAGCTTCTTGGGCCTGACTGGCATTGTACATATCCTGTGACGCAGCTTGGAAAACAGTATTCAGCTCATTACTTGCTGTTTCAATTGCAGCAAGGTCTTCTGATTTGTGCGCTTCTTTGAGTTTTTCAAGTGCGGTTTCGATAGGTGCTTTTTTATCAGCTGGTATTTTATCGCCAAACTCTTTCAACTGCTTTTCAGTTTGGAATATCAGGCTGTCGGCATGGTTTAATTTTTCGATGCGCTCTTTTGCTTGATTATCTGCCTCTGCGTTAGCTTCAGCCTCAGTTTTCATACGTTTGATTTCCTCATCCGATAAACCTGATGATGCTTCAATTCTAATGCTCTGCTCTTTACCAGTACCTTTATCTTTGGCTTTTACATGTAGGATACCGTTGGCATCGATGTCGAAAGTTACTTCAATCTGAGGGGTACCTCGTGGTGCTGGCGGAATACTGTCCAAGTGGAATCTTCCAATAGTTTTATTGTCTTTAGCCAATGGACGCTCACCTTGCAACACATGTATTTCAACAGAGGGCTGGTTATCAGCAGCAGTAGTGAAAGTCTCTGATTTTTTGGATGGAATGGTTGTATTAGATTCAATCAACTTAGTCATCACGCCACCCATTGTTTCAATACCCAATGAAAGAGGAGTTACGTCTAATAACAATACGTCTTTTACCTCCCCAGTTAATACACCTCCCTGAATAGCAGCACCCAAAGCTACTACTTCATCGGCGTTTACTCCTTTTGAAGGAGCTTTTCCAAAGAAATCTTCTACCAATTTCTGGATGGCAGGGATACGAGTAGATCCACCTACTAAGATAACTTCATCAACTTCAGAGGCTTGCATTCCAGCGTCTTTCAATGCAGCTTTACAAGGTGCCAATGCACGTTGCATTAACTTATCAGAAAGTTGCTCAAATTGCGCGCGAGTCAAGGTTTTTACCAAGTGTTTTGGCATCCCATCAACAGGCATAATATAAGGTAGATTGATTTCAGTACTGTTTGCACTCGAAAGTTCAATCTTTGCTTTTTCTGCCGCATCTTTTAAACGTTGAAGAGCCATAGGGTCTTTACGAAGGTCCAGACCTTCATCTGCTTTAAAGCTTTCGGCCAACCAATTGATGATAACATCGTCAAAGTCATCTCCACCCAAGTGTGTATCTCCGTTGGTAGATTTTACTTCGAAAACACCATCACCTAACTCTAAAATACTGATGTCAAAAGTACCCCCACCCAAGTCAAATACAGCTACCTTCATATCCTTGTGCTGCTTATCCAACCCATAAGCAAGTGAAGCGGCAGTAGGCTCGTTGATAATTCTGCGTACTTTTAATCCAGCAATTTCACCCGCCTCTTTGGTGGCCTGACGTTGCGAATCGTTAAAGTAAGCAGGCACGGTAATAACAGCTTCAGTTACTTCTTGACCTAAATAATCTTCAGCAGTTTTCTTCATTTTTTGAAGAATCATTGCTGAAATCTCTTGTGGCGAATATTTACGATCGTCGATCTCTACTCTTGGCGTATTATTATCTCCTTTTACTACTTTGTAAGGGATTCGTGTTACTTCATTGGGAATCTCATTAAACATAGTTCCCATAAATCGTTTGATGGAGTATATGGTTTTTGATGGGTTGGTGATAGCTTGCCTTTTGGCAGGATCACCCACTTTTCGTTCTCCATTTTCCACAAATGCAACTATGGAAGGAGTAGTTCTTTTTCCTTCACTATTAGGGATTACAACTGCTTCATTGCCCTCCATAACGGCAACGCAAGAGTTAGTTGTTCCTAAGTCAATTCCTATTATTTTTCCCATTTCAAATGATTGTTTAGACTATTTTTATTTCGTTTTTATTTTCGATTCTGCAATCATATTGTCAAAGGGTGTGCCATTAGGAAAACAAGGTTTATAAATGTTATAATGACATAAATAGGATGGGAGTGAGATTGAAGAGTGTCAGTAAGGGTGACATATCGTTATGGTTGGTGAGTAATTCATCGATAAACAACTTTATGAAATGACTCTTGACAGATTATTTAAAAAAAAAGCGGGGCGGTAAGTGATTTAACCGCCCCGTTGGGTGCCTTTACTTTTTCTCCTTGTATTTAAAGAAATGGAGATTGTGTCCCATTTTGTTTTTTTTTGTTTGCATATAGAATTCATTGTGTGGGTTGGGTGGAATTTCAATGGAGATATTCTCAACTATTTCTAACCCATATACTTCTAATCCAATCCGTTTAATGGGATTGTTTGTCA
>CAZJDS010000057.1:0-5956 GCA_964544795.1 uncultured Alkaliflexus sp.
CATAGCTCCTGCAGCAAAAGAAAGTGCATAAGGAAGAATTGGCGTCATAACAACAACCAAATAGGCACCTGCAACACCTGCCATTGGTTCAACAATACCAGATAACTGACCATAATTAAAAGCTTTCAAACGTGAAAATCCTTCTCGACGCAAAGGAATGGAGACAGCAGCTCCTTCTGGGAAGTTTTGCAGACCAATACCTAAAGTCAATGCAATTGCACCTGCAAGAACACCCATATCAGGATTGTTTGCCAATACACCAAAAGCAACTCCAACAGCCAATCCTTCAGGAATATTATGCAAAGTGATTGCCAAAACCAAAAGCACACTTCTCTGCCACGAGGTTTTAATACCCTCTGCTTTGTCCACTGACAATCCTTGGTGAAGATGAGGCAAAATTTTATCTACGAGATATAAAAACGCTCCACCAGCTAAAAAGCCAGTCACTGCGGGAATCCACGAAATATCCCCCTTCGCTTTAGTCATTTCAACGGCTGGATCTAACAACGACCAAAAACTTGCGGCAATCATAACTCCCGAAGCAAACCCAAGCATCAAGTTAAGAATTCTTCTGTCAATCGTCTTAAAGAAAAAAACCATCCCCGAACCTAATGCGGTTACTGACCAAGTAAAAAGTGTAGCAAAAAGAGCCAACCAAACAGGATTAACTCCCAACATCCATTCCATCATATATTTATTATTTTAGTTACTATTCAATGCAAGATTTACAAAACTAATCAAAAAAATGATTGTAAGAATTTTAGTATGTCGATGTAAAAAATAAAAATGTGCTAAATAAAGAAGAAACTATCTTAAACTCAAACTACAAATAAAAAACCGAAACCTCCTATTAATCCACAAATGGAAAATGAAGTTTCGGTTATTTTTTTTAATAAATAATGAGTTGAACAAGCTAAAGCACGACTATTCAACCAGTTCAAATCTTGCCAAAGGCATCATTCTTGCTTTGTTTAATGTTAAGGTGTTTTCATTAACACTCAAATTATCAGCAAGAGTAATTGCTTCTATAAATCTTTGCTCCAAATCACCAGGACAAGCCATCAAGGTCGAAAGGCTTGGTTCTGTAATAAGTTGCAATCCATTTCTGATGGTATAATTAAATTGTAGCTCATTACAATCTGCTTTTGCTTGGATACGTTGATGTTTAGAATGGAAAATAATAAAATGTGCTTCAGAATCTCCTTCAACAGCTTCTCCATCTAACTCTACCAATTTCCATTTACGGTCTTCCACTTCAGGGTTTCCGTTCTTCGTCAATAGATAATGCGAGGCAAGTTCGCCAGTTATCTCATCTCCATTTAAGTCCAATCGTCTGATTCTATTCTCCTCGACTTTATATATAAAAGGAGTGTCGCTCTCATCCGTCCCATCCAATTCGATGTTATTACCATTCCAGCTAAATACTCCTTCATAAGAGAATTCATACCCATCCTCTCCTAAGTATTTTCCTTCCAAAGAATAATTTAAATCCTCTGTAAGCGTCAATTCAGTCTCGATACCTGGGCATGATGCACAAGGAAGAACACCATAATAAGTTCCAGACCAATCTAAAGAAATTTGAGATGTATGCGCGTCTGCAACATTAGACTGTTTTGCTTTCTTCTGGAAATTACAAGAAGTAAGTAAAAGTGTTGTAAAAGCAACGAATGATAAGAGTTTAAAATTCATATTTATAGTTTTTGCAGTTTAAGTAAATTTGTCGATTATTCTAAGACGAATCATAAAGGATGCCAAAGTTAAATTTCGGTTTCCATAAGTACTGAAATTGAAAACAATTATTTTTTTGATTTAAGCTTCTTATCCTCCTTGATTCTGACATAGATAAGCTTATGCCTATTCTTAACATTTTCTCGTTGATCTAATTCAAATTGACCAATAGAATTGATTAATGGCGTAAGCTTTTGAAAGCCATAGTTCCTTGAATCAAAATTAGGCTGTTTCTTTTGAAGCAAACTACCCACATCTCCTAAAAAAGCCCACCCATCCTCATCTGAAAGATCAGAGATAGTTGAAGCAATTAACTTTATAACTTTAGGGGTTACTTTATCAAAATTGTTCTCTTTGGGTTTGCCTTTCTGATTCGCATCCGTGCCATCTTTCCCTTCCGTTTGACCACGAATAATTTCAATATAAATAAACTTATCGCAGGCAACAATAAATGGATTAGGGGTTTTTCTTTCTCCTATACCAATCACCTGCATACCTGCTTCCCGCAGTCGGGTAGCCAATCGAGTAAAATCGCTGTCGCTGGAAACCAGACAAAAGCCATTTACTTTTTCAGAATAAAGAATATCCATGGCATCAATGATCATTGCTGAGTCGGTGGCATTCTTCCCAGTAGTATAGGCATATTGCTGAATAGGTGTAATGGCGTTCTCCAGCAACAACTCTTTCCATTTTGTTAAATGTGGTTTAGTCCAATCACCGTAGATTCGTTTTATGGTTGGATTTCCATATTTAGCAATCTCTTCCATCATCTCTTTTACGTGTGCAGAGGGGATGTTATCGCCGTCTATTAAAACAGCTAAATTCAAATTCATGTTATTTATTTTATTGTATTTTTGATAATGTAAAGTTAGATGAAAGAAATGTGTTTTTCATTTAAAAGTAATAGCAGAGATACATGTGTCAATAATTTATTTTTTAAATTACCACATGGCACCAGCAATAATAATCATTTCTCTTTGTGAGAAACTATTCTCATGTTCGTTTCATATAATTTAGTTAAGATACAAAATATATGGTGAAAGAGATGAAAATCTAGAAGAAAACATTCTACTGCATAGGCTAATTAATATTTACAATATTTTCTGATTTTAAACCTTCACAGTTTGTTATAGCCATAATATGAAACTTATCTTCTTTGTTTTTAATATCTTTACAACTCAAATTCAAACCAACAATCATAATGATCTTAGACGAAATAAATTCATTGTTGCAGATAGAATCAGAAGCTATTAAAAACATTCCTATTAATGAGGAGTTTGAAAAAGCACTTACAATTATTCATGAGCAGGTACACCTCAAAAAGGGGAAACTTATCACCAGCGGAATGGGAAAAGCAGGGCAGATTGGTATTAATATGGCCACCACCTTTAGCAGTACGGGCACACCCGCTGTATTTTTACATCCTGCTGAAGCGCAACATGGAGATTTAGGCGTTATGCAGGAAAACGACGTAATGCTGCTCATTTCGAACTCTGGTAAAACCCGAGAAATTTTGGAACTAATCGACTTGGCACGCAACCTTCGACCCGACATCCGTTTTATCGTGATCACAGGCAACCCCGATTCAGTGCTGGCCAAAGCGGCAGACGCCACTCTTTTAACCGGAAATCCGCAAGAAGTTTGTGCATTGGGCCTTACCCCCACCACTTCTACCACCACTATGACGGTAATTGGAGATATTTTAGTTGTGCTCTTGATGAAAAAAATTAAGTTTGATAATCATGCTTACTCGCTACGCCACCATGGGGGATATTTGGGGGATAAATCAAGAATCGCTGCAAGGGGCATATAATTCAGATGATGGCTTTGCCATTACAGACTATTTTATAACTAATTGACAGATCGCTATACAAATGAGAATTTTAAAAAATCAAACGATTGCCATTATTGTTGATGTGCAAGAACGACTTTTCCCTGTTATAGACAACAATCAGAAGTTAAGTAAGAATTTGGAAATACTTGTTCAAGGGCTTAAAGCTTTAGAAATCCCAATAATAGTAACAGAACAGTATAAAAAAGGATTGGGTGAAACTATAGAACCCATTAGAACACTACTTCCAGACGCTATCTATACAGAAAAAATTGCCTTCAGCTGTTGCGATGAGCCTACATTCATTTCAGAGATAGAAAAAACCGACTGTAAATATGTAATTCTTGCAGGAGTGGAAGCACACATCTGTTTGCTTCAGACAGCCATCGACCTAAAGGAAAAGGGTTATCAACCGGTCGTAATAGAAGATTGCGTAGCTTCAAGAGATCCTGAAAACAAGCGTATTGCCATAACTCGTTTGGTTCAAGAAGGGGTTCTCATCTCAAGTTCTGAATCCATTCTTTTTGAACTTTGTAGATATGCAGGAACAGATACTTTCAAAACCATCTCAAAATTGGTGAAATAGGTGAAAAATATGCGCAACATTTTTGGAATCGGCGAGGCGCTATTGGATATCATTTTTAAAGATGATCAACCCATTAAAGCTATTGCGGGTGGAAGTACGCTCAATGCCATGGTATCTCTGGGCAGAATGGGTTATTCACCCAAACTCATTAGCGAAATTGGTCACGATAGAATTGGAGATTTGATCAACAGTTTTCTATTAAAAAATGGAGTTTCCAATCAATATCTGTTTCGCAAAGAGGGAAATCGTTCTCCTTTGGCATTGGCCTTTTTAAATGAAAAGAACGATGCAGAATATGAAATTTTTAAAGATTATTCGGCCCAATCACTTACGGGGAATATTCCAGCGTTTAAAGAGAATGATTTGGTTTTATTTGGCTCCTTCTTTGCGCTCAACCCTGCACTTCGTCCACAACTAATTCGTTATTTAGAGAGTGCACGTAAGCAAGGCGCTATTATTATCTACGACCCCAATTATCGAGATCATCACTCTCATCGCACCAATGAACTAAAAAGTGTGATAGAGGAAAACTTCTCTTTAGCCCATATCGTTAGAGGGAGTGATGAAGACTTTAGAAATATCTTCGGTTTAGAGACAGCTGAAGAGGCCGCAGAAGAGATCCATAAATTCTGTTCAAATGCCATCATCACCGCAAATTCATCAGGCGTCTATTTAAGTACGAAAAATATCCAGAGTTGGTTTCCTATCCTATCCATCAAACCTGTAAGCACTATTGGAGCAGGCGATAATTTTAATGCGGGCTTAGCGCATGGAATTCTTCAGGAAAAAATCTTAACTTTGGATTTGGATCAGCTAACAAAAAATGAGTGGACGTCAGTTATTGCTTCAGCTGTTGCATTTGCATCAGAAGTTTGCTGCTCCACAGAAAATTATGTTCCTGAAAATTATTCTAAAAAACATAAAACACTTACAGATAAATTTCTGCAACAACTAAAGTAACCTATCAGTGTAAATTCAACTTTAAATAACTCACCATGGACAACAGTCAGAAAACCAGTTTTAACATCTCCTTTTGGATTTTTATCATCGTAGCCATCCTATTGGTTGTTTTCTCTGTACAAAACTCGGGAGCCATCGATGTTCAGCTCATATTTTGGGATGCTAATGTTTCATTGGCCATACTACTGATTGGCACCTTTCTAACTGGGCTTGTGGCTGGAGCTCTTTATGCCTATAGCAAATTGAAAAGGCCCAAATCCAAAATGAAAGATACTTTTTCCACCGGAAAGGAAAAATCATCGTCAGAGATTCTGGATGAAAATATTTAGTTCTTCGCTCTTTGGCCCCATTCAATATTTCACGCATTTAGCAAATGTGAATGAAGCAATCATTGAAACTGATTGCAATTATTCACGGCAAACCTATCGCAACCGATTTGTAATATTGGGGGCAAATGGAGTGATTCCGCTTACCGTGCCCGTTGAAAAGAAGCACAATAAAAAGATTGTGACAAGAGAAGTGAAAATTGCATACGATTCTCCATGGCAAGATTTACATTGGAAATCTATTGTCTCTGCTTACAACTCCTCCCCTTACTTTCTCTACTACAGAGATGATTTTGAGCCTATCTTTCATAAAAAATGGAAGTATCTGATGGATCTCAATATGGCTTCTACAGAACTTGTAAAGGAGTGTATAGATATAGACACTCAGCTTTTACCTACTCAAAATTATTATTCACCCACAGAGTCAGATCTTGATTTACGCGACGTAATACATCCAAAAATTAGATGGCAGAAAGATCCGTATTTTCAGCCTATTCCATATCGGCAACTCTTTAATTTAGAAGG
>CAZJDS010000057.1:5966-8179 GCA_964544795.1 uncultured Alkaliflexus sp.
TTTTCAATAAAGGGCCAGAAGCTTTATTGATTTTGCGCGACTCTTTGGTAACTTAGCAACTTCAACCTTTGCCTTCCTCATCACAATTTCTAATCTCTTTTTTGGTAAATGCACTTTCTTACGCCGTCTATATCGGGCAATATTCCTCGTTTATATATCATTAAAGTAGCCAAATGGTTTATGCTCACCATGCCCATTTTAATGCTCTTTTATAAAGATATGGGATTTACCAACGAAGAAGCCTTCCGGTTAAAAGCCATTTACTCTATTGCCATTGTTATTTTTGAAATCCCATCTGGTTATTTAGCCGATGTTTTAGGGAGACGCACTACGCTTATTATGGGTGCTATACTGGGTTCATTGGGGTTCTTTTTCTACTCCATAGGAACTGGCTATGGCTATTTTATTTTAGCAGAAGTTACTTTAGGCATTGGGCAAAGTTTTATCTCTGGAGCTGACTCTGCACTACTTTATGATTCACTAAAAGTGAGCAACCGCCAACACAAATACACAAAATTTGAAAGCATCAATATTTCGGTGGGTAATTTTGCTGAATCGCTGGGTGCTATTGCTGGAGGAGCTTTAGCAGAGATCTCCTTACGCACTCCATTCATCTGGCAAACGGGTGTTGCGTTTGTCGCCATACCAGCGGCTTTCACCTTAGTAGAGCCCGCAAGAAGTTTCAAGTTACACAAGCCTGGTTTTAAACACATTTTGAAAATTGTGCACTATTCTCTTTTCACCAACAAAGAATTACGTTGGGGATTAATATACTCCTCATTAATTGGTACAGCCACCTTAACCATGGCATGGGTGTATCAATTGCAACTGAACGCATTTGGATTCAGCGAATTTCACATCGGTGCAACCGCCACTTTCTTGAATCTTTTAGTGGGAGTAGTAACTCTTTGGGCCTATCGGATTGAGAGAAACTTGTCACCTCGTATCTTGATGTTCATTATTACTTTCTTAATTACAGGCGGTTTTATTGCAGCAGGGTTAAGTAGAACCCCTATCATGTTGTTGGTAGTTCTGGCTATTTTTTATGCAGTACGTGGAATTGCCACACCCGTATTAAAAAATGTAGTAAATGTAATGGCTCCATCTCATATTCGCGCGACAGTACTTTCAATTCGCAGTTTAATTATCCGAGCCATATTTGCGGTAATTGCCCCACTCTTTGGATGGATGGCCGACTTGTTAAACCTCAACCAAGCACTCATCATTATTGGAATCGTTTTTATGATTCTTTGCGCTTCTTTCATCACACTCTTTATTCAAAGTTTAGATGATTCTACTAAAGATCAATAACCAATCCATCATAAGCCAATTCAACACCTAAGGGTAACGTAGAATTCACCTCATCGTGCAATCCCATTTGGTGACTGATGTGAGTAATAAAAGCTTGTTTAGGTTTTAAAAGTTCAATCGCCTCCAATGCTTGCTGCAAATTAAAATGAGAAATATGCTCTTGAATTCGCAAGCCATCAATTACCAGCACTTCTACTCCTTCCAACTTATGAAGTTCCTCTTCTGGAATAAAATTGGTATCTGTGAGATAGGCAAAATCACCGATCCTGAAGCCCAATATGGGTAGTTTGTGATGCATCACACGTATCGGAATTACAGGGATTCCTGCAACGTCGAAAAGATCAGTTCCAATTTCATGAAGATTTATCTCTGGCAGTCCAGGGTGTTTGAAATCTGAAAAAGCATAGGAAAACTCCTGCTTGATGTTATGTATGACATTCGCTTCTGCATATACCTGTGCAGGTGTATTATTGATCCAGTTAAAAGCTCTAACATCATCCAAACCTGCAATATGATCTTTATGAGAATGAGTGATGAGTACTCCATCCAAATGCGTAATTCCAGAATTTAGCATCTGCATTCTAAAATCGGGACCCGTATCAATAACAATATTTTTCTCAGCCGTCTGTATTAAAACAGCAGCACGCATTCTCTTGTCTTTTGGATGGTCTGATATACACACTCTGCAATTACAGCCAATCATAGGAACCCCTAACGAAGTGCCCGATCCTAATATGGTAATTTTAAAATTATTCATTCCTACAAAGGTACTATTTTAAGAAATAGTTAAAAAAGTTGTGGTAAGTCTTTAGCTAATCATCTTACATTAAATCTTATATTAAGTGAAAATTAGAAACTGTCTTTCCAAGTTTTAACTTGGACAAATATAAAAAATAGGTTTT
>CAZJDS010000057.1:8189-11214 GCA_964544795.1 uncultured Alkaliflexus sp.
TTTCTTTTTTCATAAAGCAATTGTAGATAATTCTAAAATAGATGTCAAAAATTTTCAGACCATAAAACTAAAGGAGAGATGAGTTATGAAAGAGGAAATAGAAAAAAGAGGGATGTTAAGTAGAATATTAGGTAAATAGGTATCATGGTTGAGCCTATCGAAGCCTATCCTAATAAAAGAAAAAAACCTGAAATTTGAAGGGTGACTGCGCCTGCTAAAGCCCAAAATGTAAAAGAAAGACACAGATTAAAAGCAAAAGATAAACCACGAATCGAAGATCGACAGAGTCAATTACGCGAATGAATGTACGAAATGTAGAATTTACTAATTCATTCCTCAACCTCATAACCTCTAATCACAGAACAATCACTCTACTCAAAATCCTTCACTCTGGCTTGCACCATTTCAAAGCGATTGCGTTTTTTATTGTCCGATTCAAATTCCATGGGTACATAGTAATCGTTGTAACCTGAAGCACGTCCCTCCTCCCACTTCTCTACCAACACTCTTTGAATAGTATCGTCAAATGAGGATCGATAGTTGTTTTGGATTTCAGCAGCCAACGCATGCATTCTTTGGCTACGTTGGGTTTTGATTTTATCTGGAATATGGTTAGGCATACGTTCTGCACGGGTATCTTTGCGTACAGAATATTTGAATATGTGCATGTGTCCAAATCCAACTTTACGGGCTATCTCCATGGTTTCTTCAAACTCTTCATCTGTCTCTCCAGGGAAACCTACAATCACATCGGTGGTAAAGTTAAAGGTCGGATCCTTTGCTCTAACCCGATCTACAATCCCCAAAAAGTCTTTAACTGTGTACATTCTACGCATTTGCAGCAACACTCGATCCGAGCCGCTTTGTAGGCAGAGATGTAAATGTGGTGCCAGCTTAGGATGACCAATCAATGTGAAAAAATGATCATCAAACCGATCAGGTTCAATAGAAGAGATGCGCACTCTAAAATCACCTTCCACATTCAATATTTGGTCCAACAATCCAGAGAACTTAACTCCTTCACTATCGTAACGACTGATGTTGACTCCTGTCAGCACAATCTCTTTGGCGCCCTTAGATACAACATCTCTAACATTATCCAACACCTGATTCAACGGCCTACTGACAGCCCGCCCACGTACAAACGGAATAATGCAAAAAGTACAAAAGTTATCACAACCATCTTGAATTTTAATCAAGCTTCGTGTGTGAAACATCTCTGTAAACGATTGGTAGCTAAAAAGATCATAATCTTTATTCGATAAATCAGCACTTCCAGTTTTGATCAATGAATCCACGCTGTGAAAAATCCCACTCTTTCCTTGATTGTTAATAATGGTGGCCTCAGGAAATTTCTTTTGTAGTTGATCGGTATGGCTTTCGGTCATGCAACCTGTAATAATCATACGAGCAGAAGGGTTAGCGCGTCCAGCATGACTGATAACATGCCGTGATTTTTGATTGCTTTGATTGGTTACCGTACAAGTATTTACCACCACCACATCCGCATCATCCTCTTTATCAGAAACTTTATATCCGTTTTTTTGAAATTGAGCGGCCAAAGCATCTGTCTCATACTGATTTAATCGACAGCCCAATGTTTTGAAAACTACTTTCATCTAACTACAATTTTATATTTTTAAAGATGCCTTACCCCAATTGTGGCTCTTCTACAGCAACAAGATCTCCTTGCATGCTAAATGGACGAACAGAAGTAACTTTTATATCCACAAAAGTACCAATCAGGCTCTCGTCATTACTGGCAAACCTACCCACTAATTTACCTTCGGTATGGCCACTTAAATAACCTTCTTTCCTATCTTTTCCGCGCACCAGCATACGAACGGTTTTACCCTTGATCTTTTCTGTATGAAGAGCTGCAACCTCATTCAAATCTTGTGTTAATATAGCATAACGCTCTTTTTTAACTGCATGAGGGATGTCCTCATCCCAAGCAAACGAAGCAGCACCAGGACGTGGTGAGTACATAGCAATATAAGCCATGTCGTATTTAAATTTACGAACTGCCGCACGCGTGTTCTCAAACTGCTCATCGGTTTCGCCAGTAAATCCGACAATGATATCGGTAAATAAAGTTGCGGTAGGTAGCAATTCACGCACCCAACCCACCACTTCAGAATAACGCTCCATACTGTGCTTTCGGTTCATACGAATCAGCACTTTATCGTCACCCGACTGAACGGGTAAATGGACCTGTTTTGCCAAAGAACGACGACGGGCAATAGCTTCAATAACGTCTCTGGTCATATCTCGAGGATGCGGCGAAGTAAAGTATATCCAAATCTCGCGGCCAGAAGCATCGGCCATTTCTCCTAATTTATCAAGAAGTTCAGCAAAAGAGAGCTCTTCGCCCTTTTTATCTAACCCATAAGAGTTAACATTTTGCCCCAAAAGAGTGATGCTTTTATACCCATGATCGATCAGCTTGCTTGTCTCTTCAAAAATATCAGCAGAAGGGCGACTCACTTCGCGTCCACGAGTGTATGGAACTGCGCAGAAAGTGCAGAATTTATTACATCCATTCTGAATCGGTATAAAAGCTTCAAACGAACTGTTGTATATAGGTTCTACTTCCCATGCTTGTGGCGCCGCAGAAACTTTTGACACAGGTCTAACACCAGAAAACCCAAGTTTTTCGGCAGGTGTAGCAGGTCGCGCTCTTTCAATCATATCTTCATCATAGACCATTGCAGAGTTAGATACTGGCGTAGTCACACCGTATTGGCTCAACATAGCAGGAAACATGGCCAACTCTTTCATGTCAAAGACCAAATCGAAAAGCTTAAGAAATCTTTGGCGATCATCAGGTAAAATACATCCTGAAACAAATGTGATTAGGTTCTTTCTGTTTTTCCACTTATTCCATTTTGAAATTTGATAATAGACCTTATCAATAGCCTTTTGCCGAACAGAACAGGCAATAATGCCAATTACATCGGCATCCTCTTCTTTGTCGGTTAACCCATACCCCATCTTTGCCATAACCGCTTGAACGCGTTCCGCA
>CAZJDS010000058.1:0-11172 GCA_964544795.1 uncultured Alkaliflexus sp.
GTGATGGGTAATTTTAGCCACACTACTTCTTTTGCAGCTCGGGTGGATTACAGCGCATTTACCAACGAACATTTTTATGTGAATCGCTCCTATGCTTTGGATAGTGTTCCTTCAGAGAAACATTACAGCAATCTTTTCGATGTAGACTACGACGATGGTACTTTGTTAAAAGTATCGGGTGAACTTAAATTCGATTTTGAGCCTGATTTTAATTTGACGCTGCGAGGAACCTACTACAACTGGGAGTTAGACTCTTTGACAAACGCTTGGTATAAGCCACAGATGGAGGTAGGTGTGAGAGCTAATTATGCCCTCAACGAGAGTGTTAACCTATTTGCTTCTGCCAATATAATCGGCGAACGTGATGCTTCTTTGCCTGCTGGAATAGAAAAGTTAAGCCCCGTGTATGATATCAATGCAGGAGTTGATTACCGTAGAAACAAGCGTTGGCACTTTTTTGCAGAAATCAGAAATATTGCCGCTTCTTCTTATTACCGTTGGTATGGCTATCCATCGCATGGTGTGAATGGCCGCGTGGGACTGGGGTATTCGTTTTGATTAGGGGTTAGGGGTTAGGGGTTAGGAAATAGGGAGTAGGGATTAGGGATTAGTTTATTAGGGAGATAGGGAATTCCCGAATTTATGTTTCGGTTAAAACCGATTCACGCTACGCAATGTTACACGGCATGAATGCCGTGCTTAGTTATAAAAGGATATTTATTTAGAACATTCTTAACTAACTCCAGAATTTATTCTGGGGTGCCTCTAAAAAGAGAAGTGCAAATTCTGATAGCCTATTTTCCTCAATCACAACGCTTCGGCAAGCTCAGTGGTCTTTCGGATTTTCCCTTCACCTTTTTTCCCTAATCCCTTCATTTCCCTATTCCCCTAATCCCTTCTTTTCCCTAATAACCTAACTCCCTAACCTCTATTTCCTACCCCCCTATCCCCTCTATTCTTTAATTTTCTTTGCCATTTCCCTCGCCATTTCTATGCACTCTTGGTACTTCTCTTCTTTCAGCGTATATTTCTCCTCAACAGGCAGCCCTATTATTTCCCACTTTATCTTTTCAGAAAAGGCTTGAAGTCTTTTTACCGCAGCTCCCGCCCAGGTGAATGATCCGAATATGCCCAGATAATGGTTTTTTATTCCCATGTGTTCCAACTGAGTGATCAAAAACTCCATGTTAGGATGAAGTTCATTGCAGTAAGTGGGACTGCCCAAAATAACTCCTTTGTATTTGAAGATATCAGAGATGATATAGGATGGATCTGTTTTTGAAACATCAAACATCCGTATCGATTTAATTCCTTGTACAGCCAATTCTCGAGCAACTACATCGGCCATCTCTTCCGTATTTCCATACATGGACGCAAATGCGATGACAACTCCTTTATCTGCTTCGTATTGGCTCCATTTTTGGTAGTTGTTTAAAACTTCTGGAATGTGCTTACGAAGGATAGGACCATGCGTGGCAGCAATGGTGTTTATTTTTAAAGTAGATAGTTTTTCCAATGCTTTCTGAACCGGATTGCCATATTTCCCCACAATGTTGGAGTAGTATCTGCGCATCTCATCTTCAAAATGTTCGAATTCTATTTCATCATCAAAAACTCCACCATCTAAAGAACCAAAACTTCCAAAGGCATCTCCCGAAAAGACAATCCCATCATTGGTTTGGTAGGTAATCATCGTTTCGGGCCAGTGCACCATAGGAATCATATAAAACTCCAAGTTGGTCGCACCTATGGAAAGAGTTTCTCCTTCGTCAACTTCTATAAATCGATCCTTGATGTCAAAAAAACCTTCCACCATAGGCTTCGTCTTTTTATTTCCCACCAATTTTATGTTGGGATAGATTCCTGCTAAAAGCTGAATAGAACCTGCATGATCGGGTTCCATATGGTTGATGACCAGATAATCGATGGGACGATCACCAATGATGGCTTTAATTTTATTGAGGAATTTGTCCACATGGCCGATCTCCACTGTATCTATCAAAGTTATCTTTTCGTCGTTGATCAGATAGCTGTTGTAAGCTATGCCTCTATCCAAAGGCCATAGGTTCTCAAAGAGTGCAGTGCGACGATCGTTAACGCCCACATAGAAAACTTGTTTAGAAAGCTGAATGGGTTGATACATTTTTAAAATAATATAGTTTTAATAGATGAATGAGGATTATCTTTTCTTTTTCAGTAGCCAGACATCGTTGTAGATGGGATATTGTAGTCTTATTTGACCAATACGATTTCTTGTAGGCTGTTCCTCATTAAAAGCTGCCACAGATACTCTAAAAAAGCCGATTTCACTTTCTAAAATGATGGGTGCAAATCCTTCATTGACCAGTTGTGAACGGAAATTTCGGGCATTGTCTAATGATTGAAATGAACCAATTATTACGTAATAGTTATAATCGGGTTCGTTGACATCAACATTTGTCACCTTCTCTTCACGGACTAAGATAGTAGGTGGTGCTGGTTCTACCTCCTCTTCAGCTATTTCTATAACCGGCTCGGGTGTGGTTTTAACTTCTACCTTTGGTTGTTCTTTTGGAGGGGTGTTCACAACATCGTCACTACTTAAACGTGAAGAGCCCTTGCGCAAACTACCACAGGAGGTCAAAACAATGATGACAGAAATAAAAAAAACACTTTTTAATTTCATAGTAGGTAGTATTTAAAAGTTTAAATTCATTTTTAGTTCAATTTTCACTCAAAGATAATCCAACAAGGGGTATAATTCAATTTCCTTGGTTTTTATTTAATCATGTGGGTGTGAAAAGTCAATTGAGTGATGAATTAATTAGAATGGTCATCTGTTTTCATTCAAAAGGAAATGAGCAGCTCCATATATAGAGCGTAAAATAATTAATTTTTATGCGATTGCAATTTGTTTTTCAATTGCTACATGGAGCTCGCCAGGGTGATCATTTACCTTTGTGAGAATTGTTTCTTATGGTTCGTTGTTTGGCGCAAATCGGATATTAAAGAGAATCTTCGTTTGAGCAATTTTACAGGCCGCACCTACGGCGCTTGAGGTACTGTAAGCATAGATTTACTACAAACAGTGCTACTCCTATGGAGTGCAAGATTGTATTAACTTGAAAACATGCTTGTTCTAAAGCATTTATTTACTGGCGTTTTGAATATGGAGGTGTCGAATGTTTAATTTTTTATCGCACCATCGGTGCGGTATTTTTGTAGCACAATAATTATAATTTGTCAACAGCTCCATGGAGCGATATTTTATGGATGTATTAAAATGTTATCCCTACAGGATTTTTATGCTTATTGGGATTTTTAGTTTCAGGAAGGAGTGTCTATAAAGTTTCTTTTCTGCTCCATAGGAGCGTCCTGTCTGTAGCACGTTAGTTATAATGGCAAAAAGAGCTCCGTCAGGAGTGTACTGCCCGTAAAGCTTTATAGAACTTTTATTCAGCATGGTTATATTCTGGATAATTATTTTTCACGTTTCTTATTTCTACCGACTTCGTAAGGTTTAGC
This sequence comes from uncultured Alkaliflexus sp., assembly GCA_964544795.1. Lineage (GTDB taxonomy): Bacteria > Bacteroidota > Bacteroidia > Bacteroidales > Marinilabiliaceae > CAZHHH01. Next base: position 3,505 of record CAZJDS010000058.1, read on the forward strand.
CTCGAGAAGAGTCTGAGTGGATCATTTGGTTTAAATAAGTGATGTTTTTTATTCAAATGGTGCAATCTCTCATCTGCTCCAAATTTGTTTTATAGATCTTTTGCAAAGTAAAGAGGAAAAGTTTGATCGTTTCTTTTTCTAAATCAAAATCTTAAATTAATTTTGCCTTAATTATCAATGTCGTCCCATTCCTATCAAAACATTCCTTCATAATCAGCGTTTTGTTCTAAGGTGTTTTCATTTAAATTTATTAAACGATTCTAAAATATGGTTGCTAAAAAACGATCTTCGGCTAAGCGCAAAAGAGCCTCTCATAAAGGAATTCTTTCTGTTTTTGCTATGTCGTTGGTTTTGTTGGTTTTACTTTGGATCGCATTAAAATATTACAACAAAATTTGGAGATCCAATGTAATTGCGAAAGATGGGTTTGTAGAACTATTTATTCCAAGTGATCCTACTTATGAAGAGGTGTATGCACTCTTAGATTTTAGTGGAGCATTGGTTAGTATGGACGATTTCGATTGGGTGGTTCATCGAAAAGGCGTAGAAAACAGATTTAAAGGTGGACGATATTTACTCTCCAATGGGATGAACAATAACGAAATAATAAATATGTTTCGGGCAGGTCATCAATCTCCAGTGCGGGTAACTTTCAATAATATTAGAACTGTTGAGGAGCTGGCTGGCCAGTTGGCCAATCGGTTAGAGCCAGATTCAATAGAGTTTTTACTTGCTTTTAAAAACGATTCACTTCTATCATCCTATAATGTATCAGAGGGTTCTTTGTTTGGGCATATTCTTCCCAATACCTATGAAATGTGGTGGACTACCACTCCAGAAGGATTCTTGCAACGAATGTTTCGCGAATATGAGATGTTTTGGAATGATGAACGAATCGCTAAAGCAGATACCATAGGGTTGTCTCCTTTTGAGGTATTGGTGCTGGCTTCTATTGTGGATGAGGAGACGGTTAAGGCAGATGAAAAAGCACGTGTTGCGGGTCTCTACTTAAATCGTTTGCAAAAGGGGATTAGGTTACAGGCCGATCCGACCATTAAATATGTGATGAATGATTTTAGTGTAAAAAGGGTGCTTTCTAAAGATTTGCTTATTGATTCGCCCTACAACACCTATATTTATGCAGGTTTGCCGCCTGGTCCCATTCGAATGCCCTCTATTCAAGGTGTTGAAGCAGTACTTAATTTTGAGAAGCATAATTATCTCTATATGTGTGCCAAAGAAGACTTTTCTGGATACCACAGTTTTGCACGCACATTGCAACAACACAATCAGAATGCTGCTCGTTACAGAGCCGCCTTGCATAAATTGAAGATATATAGGTAGCTTGCTGAAGTTATTCTTTTGGTTAATTTTGTGTTTAGGAATTAAAATAGAATCATGGCTAAAAAGCAGAAGCAGACCAAGACTGGTAAAAGACCGATCACATCATTGAACAGTACCTTTAAAAACGACAAGTTTAAATTTGCTGTAGGGCTATTTATTGTCGCAATTTCTCTTTTTATCTCTCTTGCCTTTTTATCATTTTTTAATTCTGGAGCCGCCGATAGAAGTCAGTTTGATCTACCTTTTTGGGATTTGGTAAAAGACCCTTCCATTCAGGTGGAGAACGTTACTGGAAAGATGGGTGCCTATTTGGCTGATTTAATGATCAATCATTGGTTTGGAGTCTCTTCTTTCTCCATTGTTTTTCTATTGTTTTTGTTGGGCATGCGCCTTTTGGGTGCTCGGATACTTCCGTTTAGAAAATCTCTTTTTCATGCAGCTCTCATCACCATTTGGCTGTCCATTACTTTAGGGTTTCTGTTTCTTGATTCTATGGATGACAAATATCTTACATTGGGTGGAGCTCATGGATATCATGTAAGTGTATGGCTTAAATCTACTTTGGGTGGAGTGGGGACGCTTCTGTTGCTGGTTTTGACTCTTGGAATCTATTTAGCTGTATATACAGATAATTTCGTGCCTTGGTTAAAAGATGGAACTCTGTTTAAGGTTTTTAAAAGGCGTAAGCAGAAGAGTAGTTTAGAGGATGAGCCAATAAGCAAAGAGGCGAAAGAATCTGAGCCTTCATCTTTAAAAGCAGGGGAAATTACCTCACCAACTCCATCTAATGAAGAAGATAGTTTTGCATTTGATTTTAAAATTAAAGAGAAATCTTCGGAATCTACGCCTAAAAAAGCAATGGAATCTGATGAAAGCGATTTGGAACTTAAAATAGAGAAGTCGGCCTCTGAAGAAGTATCGTTTAGTGGTGAGAACCTTCCTCAGGGAGATTATGATCCCACTTTAGATCTTTCTTCCTACAAAATGCCCACTTTCGATCTGTTGGAGAGTCACCACGGGGACCAGGATCAGGTGACTGAAGAGGAGCTGATTAACAATAAAAATCAGATTGTAAAAACACTTGAAGATTATAAGATTCAGATAAAAAGCATCAAAGCTACGGTAGGTCCCACCATTACATTGTATGAGATTGTGCCCATGCCTGGGATTCGAATCTCTAAAATAAAAAATTTAGAAGATGATATTGCCCTTTCTCTGTCTGCATTAGGGATTCGTATTATTGCGCCCATTCCTGGTAAAGGAACAGTCGGTATTGAGGTTCCCAACTCAGTTCCACAAATTGTCTCTATGCGCTCCATTATCACATCCAAGAAGTTTCAGAATTCCAAATTTGAATTGGCGGTGGCATTGGGTAAAACCATCTCCAACGAAACGTTTGTGTTCGATCTGACCAAAGCACCTCACCTTTTGGTGGCAGGTGCAACAGGACAAGGGAAGTCTGTGGGATTAAATGCCATCATTACCTCTTTGCTTTACAAAAAGCATCCGTCGCAACTTAAATTTGTATTGATTGATCCTAAAAAAGTAGAGCTTAATATTTACAGTAAGTTAGAACGTCATTTTTTGGCCAAATTGCCTGATGAAGAGGATGCTATTATTACGGATGTAGAGCGGGTGGTGAATACACTCCATTCATTAACCATTGAGATGGAGGATCGATATGATTTGCTGAAGAAAGCACACACTCGAAACATCAAAGAGTACAATCACAAATTTGTTAAAAGAGAGTTGAATCCTGAAAAGGGTCATCATTTCTTACCTTATATTGTGGTTATTATTGATGAGTTTGCTGATTTGATTATGACCGCAGGAAAGGAGGTAGAACTGCCTATTGCTCGTATCGCCCAGTTGGCTCGTGCAGTAGGGATTCACATGATCATTGCCACACAAAGGCCTTCGACCAATATTATTACTGGAGTAATAAAAGCGAACTTCCCTACTCGGGTGGCGTTTAAAGTTGCCTCTATGATTGATAGCCGCACTATTCTTGACTCACCTGGAGCCAACCACCTCATTGGACGAGGTGACATGCTCATTTCCCAAGGGGGTGACCTTGTTCGTGTGCAGTGCGCTTTTGTAGATACGCCAGAAGTAGAGAGAATTAACGACTATATCGGTTCTCAGCGTGGTTACGCTACTGCTCTTATTCTGCCAGAATATGTGGGTGAAGATGCTTCTCCAGAGCCAGGCGAAGTGGATTTGAGCAAACGTGATGCGATGTTTGAAGATGCGGCACGTGTGGTAGTTGCAAATCAATCTGGCTCTACCTCTTTAATTCAGCGAAGGTTTTCTATTGGCTACAATCGTGCAGGTCGCATTGTCGATCAGTTGGAAGCAGCAGGAATCGTTGGCCCTTTTGAAGGGAGCAAAGCCCGCCAAGTTCTGGTACCCGATGAGTTGCATCTGGAGCGTCTATTGAGTCAATTTGATTAGAATTCTCTCTGGAACGATTATTGATCTATAGATGGTTTTGCAGGTTTGTGCTCTTTTAATTTTAGTTTGATAAATGTAAATGAATTTCAAAGTATTAAATGATAAAAATGAAAATTAGAATCCTCCTACTCACACTCTCTTTGCTGCTCTCTTCCACACTTTTTTCACAAAGTACTGAAGCTGTAAAAGCCAAGCAAATATTGGATAAAGTCTCCGCCAAAACCAAAGGCTATTCCAGCATAACAGCAGATTTTTCATTTACCCTTGAAAACTTGCAGGCTAATTTAACCGACACCCATTCTGGGAGAATTGTTATAAAAGACGATAAATACAAAGTTTCCATTATGGGGGTTGACAACTATTTTGATGGCAAAACTTTGTGGATGCACATGAAAGATGCTGGTGAAGTAAATATTACAGATCCTGCTGCAATGGATGACGAGATGTTGAACCCAGCCGTAATATTTTCTATGTATGAAAAGGGCTTTAAATGGATCTATGTGGGAGAAAATGTGCTACATGGAAAGAAAGTGGATGTGGTAGATCTTTTCCCTGAAGATAGAAACCAAGAATATTCTAGAATAAAGCTCCATATTTATCAGGATAACCTTCAGTTTGCGCGCATAGAGCAAATAGGTAAAGATGGAACCAACTATTTTATTGATATCACGAAAATGGAAGTAAATCAACCGTTCTCTGATTCCTTCTTCACTTTTGATCCAATTAAACACCCTGAAGTAGAAGTGATAGATCTTCGATAGAATGAAGAATTTCCCAAAGCTTGATAAGTTTGTTCTGAGCCTTTTGGTTATGATTGGTGTCGCCCGATTGTGGCCTCATCCTGCCATGTATGAAGGTCTAATTGATTTGGGTTTACTTTCGGATATTGGCATTACACTCATCTTCTTTTTCTATGGATTAAAACTTAATCCCCGAAAGCTTAGGCAAGATTTAGGTAATTGGCGATTACATTTTTTAGTTCAAGGATCCACTTTTATTCTATTTCCATTCTTGGTGTTTCCTTTTTTCCACTTTTTCGAAGGGGGAGAATATTATCTCTTAGCGCTGGGATTTTTCTTTTTAGCATCATTGCCTTCCACAGTTTCATCTTCGGTCGTGATGGTTTCTATTGCAAAAGGAAATATTCCTGGAGCTATATTTAATGCCAGCATCTCCAGTTTGCTAGGTATTTTTATAACTCCACTATGGATGGGTTGGGTGATTGCAGCTGGTACGATTGAACTTGGTTCCTTTTCAGGCATTTTACTAAAGTTATTACTTCAAGTTTTTGTGCCCGTTCTTTTAGGTCTTCTTCTCAATCGTTTTTGGGGGTATTGGGCCTATAAAAATGCTCGTTTCTTAAAGCTTTTTGATCAGTCCATTATTTTGCTCGTTGTCTATCTCTCTTTTGCAGAGTCTTTTGTATTGGGACTATTTGATAATTCCAGTTGGTTAGATCTTTTCTGGGTGGCTGTTGGATCCCTGTTGTTATTTGGGATTGCTTATATAATTATTGGATTTTTAGCAAAGAAAATGGCGTTTTCACGGGAAGACATAATTACCGCAACTTTTGCAGGATCAAAAAAATCATTGGTGCATGGAACGGTTATGGCAGGGATTATTTTTGCTGATTTTGCGGGAGTAGGTATTATTCTTCTTCCAATTATGGTTTACCATGCGCTTCAATTGGTTCTTGTTAGTTGGATAGCTCAACGAAAGGTGGCTATGATCTCATCCAATAAAAAAACCCCTGACATTTCGTAATTGTGTACGTTTCTATTCAAGGGTTTTTTGGGGGTAGGGGATTTCTATTTTAAATCAAATTCTATTTGTTAAAGCTCTATTCTAATTAAATTATTATATTTTCTCCTTTAGAATTGTATTATTATAATCTGAACATCTGATTAGAATAGTATAAAAATAGCTATTACATTTATATCTTAATTTTCTCATTGATTAATATCACTTAATAGTTGACGATTGTCATGTTTTCAGGGATAAACGTTTTTTCAAATGCTGAAAACCTGCTTTTTTAAGCAGATTTATGCTTGTTTAATGATGTTGATTGTTTTTATTATTTTTGGAGACTATGCTTGGTTTGATGATAAAAGTTAATTGTGAATTTAATTTAAGATGAGTAGTTATAGAAACATCCCGTCAAAAATTGTTTGTCGTTGTAATTTAGTTACCGCAAAGGAGATTGAGAAGGTGATGAACAATGGGTATTATCTTTTTGAGGATATTTCAAATATTACTGGTGCGTCCAAATCTTGCGGTCGATGCAAGCCTATTCTTCAAAAGGTAATTGACCAACACATCTCCTCTTTGGCTGCGTGGCACACGGCTATAGATTGGGATTTAGCAACTAATTCTATTAAGCAAAAAAACAATGAATAGAGCAGAAGTTTTTCCACATAGAGTGCTTTCCGTTCGTACTGTTAATACATCGGTTTTTGTGATTCGATTAAAGCGTAACGGGTTAAATTTTAAAACGGGTCAACACATTAATGTTGGTCCTTACAACGCTGGCTATACGCGTGAATACTCTGTTTATAGCGGCGAGAATGAGAGTGATATAGAAGTCTTGGTGAAAGAGGTGAAGCCACCTGAAGGATTTGTTTCTCCTATGCTGCGTGAAGTTAAAGCTGGTGATCAGGTGATGGTAGAGTGGCCTTTAGGGTATTTTGCTTTGCCCAGTGAGCCTTCAAAGTTATTGTTGGTGGCTACTGGGACGGGGATTGCACCTTATCACAGTTTTATCTCTACCTATCCTGATTTGGACTACCTGTTGCTGCATGGCATAGAACAACGCTCAGATGCGTGCGAACCTGAGTTTTATGATCCCGAAAAATTGATTTTGTGCACATCTAAAAAGGAGGATGGTGATTATTTTGGAAGAGTAACCTCTTGGCTTAAAGAGAACGACTTGTCAAAGTTTGAACATGTTTATCTATGTGGCAATCGCAATATGATCAACGATGCACGAGAGATCCTTACCCAGAAAGGATTTGCTTCAGATCAGATACGTGCAGAAGCCTATTTTTAGGCTTCTTATTTAATTTGGAGTGTTGGAGCTGAAGTTGCTCTATTTTTAATCAAAGAGAGTGTTTATTACAAACAAAAGTCCCTGACAGAGTTCTAATCTATCAGGGACTTTTTATAATTACTAATCTCTTATTACATCAAAAATCCCAGCATAATACCTGCTGCAACTGCAGAGCCTATAACACCCGCAACGTTGGGTGCCATGGCATGCATTAATAAGTGATTATTAGGATTTGCTCTAAGACCTTCCTGCTGCACTACGCGTGCACTATTTGGAACTGCCGAAACTCCTGCTGCACCAATAAGTGGGTTGATTTTGTTTCCTTCTTTTAGGAAGAGGTTCATCACTTTGGCGAAAATCAGACCTCCAGCTGTAGCTATTACGAAAGAAGCAGCTCCCAATCCGAATATTTTCATGGAGTTTGTAGTTAAAAAGACACTTGCCTGAGTTGAAGCTCCTACAGTAATTCCTAATAAAAGGGTAACGATATCTATCATCTTAGTTCTGGCTGTTTCTGCCAATCGGTCTGTAACACCACACTCTTTAAGTAGATTCCCGAAGAATAACATTCCCAATAATGGAATAGATGCAGGGGAAATAAAGAGAGTTAATATGAGTGCAATAATAGGAAATAATATTTTTTCCGTTTTAGAGACTGCCCGTGGAGGCTTCATTTTGATGAGTCGCTCTTTTTTGGTAATGAGTAATCTCATAATGGGCGGTTGAATCACTGGTATCAGTGCCATATACGAATAGGCTGCGATGGCTATACTCCCAATAAGATGTGGAGCTAATTTTCCTGCAACAAAAATTGCTGTTGGTCC